>NZ_JAHC01000018.1 GCF_002924625.1 Petrotoga sibirica DSM 13575
AAAGCAAAGAGATGCCCTAATCTTAGCAGCCAAAGGCAACCTCGCGCTCTATGAGCATCCACCAATGAAAAATAGCCTTGCTGATGGCCTAATCAAAGGTGATGCAGTAATCGGTTAGCAAATTGACTGCTAAGTCAGGAAACAAGCTTTTTAAGCAACGGCCAAAAGGTCTTGCAGGGAGGAAGGGAATCTTCCCTCGCTAATCATCCTGATACTATTTTAGCATTAGGGCATCTCTTTACAAAAGAAATAATAAAAAAGAGCAAAAAACAAATTTTTAGTACCATTTTTTGAGTTTCATATCCATACATATTATACGAGGAGGATTAATTTGTGTCAGGTATTGCCGGAACAACAGCTAAAGACAAGAAAATTGTTAATAAAATATTGAACAGGATTCAACACCGAGGTCCAAAATCAACATGGGTAGAAGAAGGAGAAAAAGCAACTATAGGTTGCTGCTTGCTTTCATCAGAGGAAACAGCAAAAGAGCGAGTTTTTACAAAAGAAGGAAACGGTATTTCTGTTTTAGATGGGCATCTCTACCACGAAGATAATTTACATCTTGAAGCGGCATTCTTAATACTTGAAAATTATAGAAAATTTGGGAAAAAATTTGCAAGCTATTTAGATGGTGATTTTGCTTTCGCAATCGATGACAGAAATGATCTTATTTTAGGCCGAGATTACATCGGTTCTCATCCCCTATATTATGGCTTTAATAATAATGAACTTTATTTTTCCTCGGAAGCAAAGGGTCTTGTTGGTATAGTTAAGGAGATTGAAGAACTAGAACCTGGACACTTATTTTCATTAAAAGACGGCGTTCTACCTTATTCGACTTTCTTTGAAAGTGTCCCTTCCTTTAAAACACCGCAAGATGCGGCTAAAATACTGAAGGAATTATTAGAGAAGGCTGTTAAACGCAATATGTCAGATGGTTTTGTGGATGGAGCTTTACTTAGCGGCGGATTGGATAGCAGTATTATCGCTTATACCGCTTCTAAATATCAAAATCCCATCAAGACCTTCACAATAGGCGTTTCTCAAAATGGCGATCTTCCACGGGCAACCGAAATGGCAGAATTTATTGGTTCTTCTCATTATTGGAAAATCTTTGATAAACAAAAAATTGAAAATATTCTCCCAAAAGCTATTTATCATTTAGAATCTTTCGAAGAATCTTGTGTTCATGGCGCAGTGGCGCATTATTTAACAGCGAAATTTGCCCGTGAAAAGGGAGCAAATTGTTTGTTGTGCGGTGAAGGAGCAGATGAGCTTTTAGGAGGTTATCACGAACTAAAGCAAGCAGAGTCAAATCAAGAGATGGATAATTTTTTTGATGATTTAATGTCTAACGCCTACCGTACTGGACTCCAAAGACTCGATAGATCCTTCTCAGCTCATGGAATCGAATATCGCACTCCTTTTCTTGATAGACGTGTGGTGAATTTTTGTAATCAAATACCAAATGAATGGAAAATTTATGGACCTGAAAAAATTGAAAAATGGATCTTAAGAAAAACTTATGAACATGATTTACCTAACAACATTGTAAATCGAAGAAAAGAACCCTTTGCTAATGGTAGCGGTGTATCTGATATCATAAAAGATATTTCACAACAGAAAGTCTCAGAATTTGAAAGAAGGCCGAGTACATTTCAAAATTTAGATGTTGATTGGGAGTTTACATCTCCCGCTGAGTTTTATTATTACCGTTTATTTAAAGAATTCTTTCCAGATAAATCTTATGAACGTTTAGTAACCAGATGGAATCCCTTATTAAATTGATAAACGGCGAAATTCTCCCTTAAAGATATGGTTGGAGAACGGGGCGAAGGGGCGCTAAAACTGGTTTCATGTAACTTAAATTGATGGAGGTGTTAACTTTGAAAAAATTGACAATGCTTGTGTTGGTCGTTGTATTTTCTTTAACTGCGCTTTTTGGTGCAACTTTAACCGTAGGTGCTTCAAATTTCACGGAACAGTACATATTTGGTGAACTCATATCTGCTTTACTTGAAGAAAACAATTTTAATATCGATAAAAGATTTGGCTTAAATACTTTAGTGAGAAGAACAGGTATGTTGAACGGCCAAATAGATATTTCCGCAGATTATACAGGAACAGCCTGGACAACGTATTATCATAAAGAGGAATTGATTTACGACCCAGTAGAATTATACAACCAAGTTAAAAGCATAGATAAAGAAAAAGGGTTAGTATGGCTAGATCTAACCAGTATAAACAACTCATATGCCCTGGCTATGAAAAGGGAAAGCGCAGAAAGTTTAGGCATTGATACCATATCTGAACTTGCCGAATATGTAAATGATCATCCTGGGGAAATGAAAATAGCAATTGACTATGAATTCTTCGAAGGTGCAATGAATATTTTCGAAATGGCAGAAACATACAACATGAACATATCCAAAAATGATGTTAAAACTATGCAGTGGGGTTTAACCTATGAGTCTTTGAATCAAGGAGATGCTGATATAACAATGGTCTTTACCACCGATTCTCAGCTACTGAAATACGACTTAAAGGTTTTGGAAGACGATAAACATTTCTTCCCTTTTTATCATGTAGCTGTTGTGGTGAGAGAAGATACTTTAGAAAAATATCCTGAGATAGCAGAAATATTGAGACCTTTTGCTATGTACTTAAACCAAGATATAATCATAAGGTTAAATTATTTAGTAGATGTTGAGGGTGTTGAACCAGAAGTTGTTGCAAGAGATTATTTAGAAGGTTTAGGCTTGATAGATTAATCTCGTTTATTACATAAAAAGCCAGGAGATTCCTGGCTTTTTATTTTCTTAAAGAGTTCGACAATCTTGAACCAACAAATTGGGTTATCTGAGTCAAGAAGATTAATATTGCCACGTCGTATAGAAGAACATCCATTCTAAACCTTTGATATCCGTAATTTATCGCCATTGCCCCAAGGCCTCCGGCTCCCACAGCTCCTGCTATAGCTGTGTAAGTTATTAAGTTTATAACCAACAAAGTAATATTTGAAACCATCTCCGGGGCAGTCTCAGGTAATAATACTTTAAATATAAACTGTCTGTTGGTCATACCCATAGATACAGATGTATCTAGTAACCCTTGTGAAAGATTGTTAAAAGAAGTTTCAGCCAATCTTGCCATAAAAGGAATCGCTGCTATAGACAATGGCACAATTGCTGCGGTTGAACCGATTATCGTTCCTGTTAATAATCTTGTTAAAGGGATTATCAAAATAATAAGGATGATAAAAGGTATTGATCTAAATATATTTACAATCCAATCTAAAACGGAATACCAGGTTTTTG
Source organism: Petrotoga sibirica DSM 13575 (assembly GCF_002924625.1). GTDB lineage: Bacteria > Thermotogota > Thermotogae > Petrotogales > Petrotogaceae > Petrotoga > Petrotoga sibirica. Next base: position 3,321 of record NZ_JAHC01000018.1, read on the forward strand.
CAGCTTTCTTATCACTCTTAGACAACATGTAGAGCGCAATTCCCAACGGAATACCTAACAAAACGGCTATAAAGCCAGAAACGAAGGTCATGTATAACGTTTCAAGAGTAGCTATAAAGAGATCTTGGATCATTTATTTCAACACCTCAACTTTGTAAACATTGGCAGAGAGCTCTTCTAAAAACTTTTCCATTTCCCTTTGCGTAGAAATAACCTCGACTATTAAAGTTCCATACGGATTGTCTTTCAAATGTTCTATCTTACCGTAGAGTATGTTCAATGTGATGTCATATTTTTTGGTGATATTATGTAAGATAGGTTCATGAGTTTTTTCTCCCCAAAAAACTACCTTTATCAATCTATCGTTTTCTCCTTTAACAACCTCTTTTACCCTTTTCCAATCTACGTTTATTTCTTGATAAAATTCTTTATTCAGTTCATTTTCTTTTTCAATAAAAAATTCGTGGACTTTACCAAAAAAATCAACCGTTCCATTTTTTAAATAAACCACCTTATCACAAATCTTTTTGATCACGTCCATTTCATGAGTAACAATCAAAATTGATTTTTTCATACTCTTATTGATTTCTAATATGAGATCTAAAATTCTTTGTGTTGTACTTGGATCTAAAGATGATGTGGGCTCATCAAACAAAATAATATCAGGATTATTTATCAATGCCCTTGCTATAGCTGTTCTTTGTTTCTCTCCTCCCGATAACAGGGAAGGATAAGAATCCTTTTTATGAAGGAGATTCACATCTTTCAATATCTTATTAACACGAATTTCTATTTCCTTTTTAGGCAATTTTTCAATTTCAAGGGGAAGAGATACATTTTCAAATACCGTTCTAGAACTCAACAAGTTGAAATGTTGGAATACTATACTAATCTTTTTTCTCACGTTTCTCAATTGGTTATTATTTAATTTTGTTAGATCTACTTTATCCAAGAAAATCTCCCCGGAAGTAGGAGCTTGGAGCAGGTTCATCGTTCTCAAAAGAGACGTTTTCCCCGCTCCGGATAGACCAATAATCCCCAGAATTTCTCCATCTTCAACTGTAAAATTTACGTTTTTTAAGACATGATTTTTGTTATCATATATGAGATTAAGATTTTTTATTTTTAACAACTAAGTTTCTCCTTTTGTATTATTTTATGAAAGCTCAAAATACAGGTACTACGGCACCATTATAATTCTCTATAATAAATTTTCTAACCTTATCGGTTGTTAAAACTTTAATCAAAGCTTTTACTAGTTCATCGTCGACACGGCTTTCCTTTACAGTTATTATGTTGGCATATGGAGATTGGGCTCCTTCGTAGAATACCGCATCTTCCAATGGGTTTAGCCCTGCTTCTATAGCATAATTTGTGTTAATTACTGCCCCAACAACATTTTTATCTTCCTTATAAGTCCTGGGCAAATACGGTGCTTCAAGCTCTTTGAATACCAAACCGTATGGATTTTCAACAATATCCTTGATAGTTGCCACTAAAGGATCCTCTCTCTCCCTAAGCTTAATCACTCCATATTCTTGAAGAAGCAACAAAGATCTACCTTCGTTGGTAACATCGTTAGGAATTATGATTAAATCGCCTTTTTTAAGGACATTTAAATCTTTTTTCAAATAAAACCCCATAGGTTCAACATGGATCTTAGCAACAGACACCAAGTCTGGCAACTTGCGTTCCCTTTTAAAAGTTTCTAAATATGGTTCATGCTGAAAATAATTCGCATCTATAGAACCGTCTTCCAAAGCCAAATTGGGTTGAACATAATCCGTGAAAATTACTATCTGAAGCTCTACACCAGTTTTTTCTTTAAAATCATCTTTTATAAACTCTAAAATCTCAGCGTGCGGAACTGGAGTAGCTCCAACTTTGAACGTATTCCCACCAAAGCCAAATAAAGCATATCCTTCAACGAAAAACAATGTTAAAAAAATAAATAATGAAACCAAAACCTTTAATACACACTTACTTCTTTTCATACTAAATCCCTCCCTCGGAATATATGTTTTAGTACCCTTTCACCCCGTAACCCTTTTAAAATCAAAATCTTATACCTGAAAAAATTCTATAATTAGAACTTTATATACAAAAAACCTCTTCCGGTAGAATGGAAGAGGTGTATTTTTATAATTCTTATCCTCTCCTTATCTCCCAGAATTATTCTGCAGGATTTGGCACCATTGCATAATTTTGTTAAATTATGCAGGTTGCCGGGCTTCTTCGGGCCAGTCCCTCCGCCTCTCTCGATAAGGAATCAAAACTTATTAATTTAACCTATACTATCATATTTCTTTTTGGAAGTCAAGCCAATTTTATCTCTTTTGCCATCGCTTTTGCCAATTCACTTAATTTCTTAAAATCTTCCTCTTTTGCAGATAACCTTGCTTCAACCGGTTCAGTAACAAGCGGCCATTTCATTTGCTCATTGTACTTAACTATAGTAGATACTCCGCCTCCGCTCCAACCATATGTACCAAAGATACCTAAAACATGATTTTTTATATTGGTATGAGCCAACCATTGAACTAACGATTCCATATAAGGAAAAAGACCTTGGTTATACGTTGAGCTTCCAAGTATTAGCCCTTTGTACCTCCAAATCTCGTTAATTATATAAGAAATATGCGTTTTTGATACATTCATTATTTTGATCTTTTTAATGCCCTCTTCAGCCAATTTTCTTGCCACATAATCTGCCATTTCTTCTGTATTACCATACATCGAACCATAAGCTATTACTACACCTTCTTCGGTTTCGTATTTACTCCATTTATCATACAAAGAGTAAATTCTGTCTGGATTTTTTCTCCAAATTGGTCCATGTGTAGAAGCGATTATTTTTATATCTATATTAGCTTCATTCAATTTATTTAAGGCCCTTTGTACCATAGGAGAGAACTTTCCAACTATATTAGAAAAATATCTTCTGATTTCATCTTCAAAGAAATCTATTTTTACTTCATCGTCGAATATTCCCCCGTCTAAGGTCCCAAATCCACCAAAGGCATCACCTGAGAACAAAATTTTATCCGTTTCATCATAAGTCATCATCGTTTCTGGCCAATGAACCATTGGAGTTAGGTAAAACCTCAGATTATGCTTTCCTAAATTCAGAGATTCACCATCTTTTATCTCATGAAAATTATCTTTAACCATATAAAGGTTTTCTATAAATTGAAAAGTAGTTCTGTTACCCACAATTTTTAAATTGGGAAATTTTTGCAAAAGTTCTGGAATCGCCCCAGAATGATCAGGCTCCATATGATTGATGATTAAATAATCAAGAGGTTTACCGTTTAAAAGTTTTCTAATTTTATCAAAAAACTCAGTCACTTTCCATTCTTTAACCGTATCGATTAAAGCTGTTTTTTCATCTAAGATTAAATAAGAATTATAACTAACCCCTCTATCAAGAGGCCATAAACTTTCAAAAAGCTGAGTGTCTCTGTCGTTTACCCCAACATAGTAAATACTGTCGCTAATTTTTATGGAAACATTCATACTTTCATCCTCCTTTGAATTTTAAGTTTTAAAGTTAGCTTACTCAACTTCTCTAATATTTTGTCGTTCTGATTTTGATATAATCGAATGAGGTAGGAATCTTTTCCAGCCTTTTCTTCAAAATATATTTTATCACATAATCCAGCTCGTTTTATGGTCGATTTTAACTAACTTTTACCTTACAAATCGTTAAATTGTTTGAAGTTCCCTTTTTTTCAAGGCAATATTATCAAAATAAAACAATTCAAAATTTTGTAAATTATTATCTTTTTTGTCGTGTTATAATACAAATAACAATTAATTTATAAAATATTCTATAAACACTGTGGGTGGGGAGCACATTAAAATATTCTATACAAAGAGGTGGGCGGCAGTATATGGAACAAATAACAAAACATCTTTCAAGAAAAAATATTTGTGAAGAAATAAAACCCGGGGCCTCTTCCTTAATAATATTTGGAGCCTCAGGAGATTTAACTTTTAGAAAATTAATCCCTTCTATATATACGTTGTTCAAAAAGAACCTTTTACCCAACGAATTTTTCTTACTGGGAGTAGCTAGGTCTAAATTCACCGCGGAGGAATACCGCCAAGAAATAAAAAATAGATTATTGGAAGAAAACGAAGATAACTTTATAATTTCAAAATTCATTGAAAAAGTTTTTTATACTTCAGGTTTCTACGACGATGATTCCCTGTACCTGGAACTAAAAAATAAACTAAATTATTTCGATAAAATCTTTAACACCCACGAAAATCATCTTTTTTATCTTTCAACCCCTCCAAATGTCTATTTAGAAATAATTAAACGTTTGGGGAAGTTTAACTTGACCAAAGAAAGTGAAAATTCTTATTCAAGAATAATAATAGAAAAACCTTTTGGCAGTAATTTTAACACATCCAAAGAATTAGACGAGGAACTTCATAAGTATCTAAATGAAACCCAAATATACAGAATTGACCATTATCTTGGTAAAGAGACCGTTCAAAATATAATGATGCTCAGATTTGCAAACATTGTTTTTGAACCCATATGGAATTACAAATACATAGATAACGTCCAGATAACCGTGGCTGAAACATTAGGCGTAGAACATAGGGCTGGATACTTTGAACAAGCTGGCTTATTACGAGACATGTTTCAAAACCATATGATGCAGCTTTTAACTTTGGTAGCAATGGAACCTCCTGCTTCCCTTGAAGATACAAGCGTTAGGGACGAAAAGACAAAACTATTGAAAGCTATAAGACCCTTTGAAAAAGAGAAGATAGATGAATACTTTGTAAGAGGCCAATATATTGACGGAATGATCAATGGAAAAGAAGTTCCTGCTTATACAGAAGAAAAGAATGTTGATCCACACTCTTTTGTAGAAACATTTGTAGCGTCTAAATTTTTAATCGACAATTGGAGATGGAGCGGGATACCTTTTTATTTAAGGGCAGGCAAAAGATTGAAAAGAAAGGTTACAGAAATCGCCATAATCTTTAAAGACGTTCCCCATTCGATATTTGCTAAAAACGATATAACATTAGAGAAAAATGCCCTCATTCTAAATATACAACCAGACGAAGGGTTTTCACTGAAGATCCAAGCCAAACAACCCGGTTCCAAGCTTTGTTTAAATACATTAACTATGGATTTCAATTATGACGAATTCTTCAAATTCAAAGGTCCTGATGCATATGAAAGGCTTCTTTTGGACGCCATGTTGGGTGATCAAACACTTTTTGTAAGAAGTGACGCTATGGAAATTTCTTGGAAAATCTTCACCCCTGTTTTAGAAAAATGGGAAGAAGAAAAACATAATGGGCTGAGATTATACAAAAGTGGTACCTGGGGACCAAAAGAATCTTTTGAGTTATTAGAAAAAGATAATAGAAGTTGGCGAAACTTAGACTTTGAAAGTGAGGATTTATATGCAAGCAAAGTTTTTTGAAGATCCCCAAAAGTTCCAAAAAGAGACCGCAAACCTAATTTATAAACTGTATAAAAAAAGCATAGAAGAAAATAAATTATTCACCTTAATGCTCTCAGGCGGAAGAACACCACTTCCTGTTTATGAAGAATTAGCATCAGAGTACAAAGATAAAATAAATTGGGAGAAGGTCCACATTTTTTGGGGAGACGAAAGATACGTCGATCAAAAAAGTGAAGAAAGTAATTTCAAATGGGCACACGATTTGCTAATAAGCAAAATTAATATCTCTTCAAACAATGTACACAGGATAAAAACAGAACTGCCTATAGAAAAAGCAACACAAGAGTACGTAAAAAAAATAATCAACTTTTTTGGACAACAAAATCCTATTTTTGATCTGATACTACTAGGAATAGGAGAAGATGGCCACACAGCATCTTTGTTCCCTTCAAGTGACACTTTAAAAGAAAGCAAAAAGCTCTTCACAGTCACACCACCTTCTGGAACACCTAAATTACCAAGAATTACAGCCACGTACAAATTGCTGAACAAGGCAAGAAATATCCTTTTTCTAAGTTCATACAAAGGGAAAGAGAAAGTAATAGATGAAATCCTAAACCACCCTAAGATAGCAGAAGAAAAATTTCCAGCTGCAAAGGTTAAAGTTAAGAATACTTATTTTTTCATAAAAATATAGGGACTGTTTGACAGTCCCTATTGAATTGATAATTATGAGTTAAGAAATTATCTAAAATTCTCCCATCATTTAGAAAAAAATCTTAAAATTTCTTTGTTTTTGTAATTAACCATATAATTAATTCTTTGGTATAATTATTAAAACAGTTTTTAACTGATTCTGTGCCGGAAAGAGGGAGGGTAATTAGAAATGTTCAACATAGCTGTCATAGTTAACACTTTAGCCGTTTTAATTGGAGGCACACTGGGAACGCTTGTAGGAAATAAATTGCCGGATAATTTGAGACTGATTTTATTTCAAAGTGTTGGTATAACTACCTTTTTGATTGGAGTAGGGATGGGGTTAGATGCAAGCAATTTGATCGTGGTTTTAGTATCTTTGGCGCTTGGAGGAGTAATTGGAGAATTATTGAGAATAGAAAAAGGTCTAGGAAAATTGGCAAACATCGTTGAAAGGTCACAAGGAGAAACACCGTTTGTAAGAGGATTTATTACCGCTACCGTTCTTTTTGTCATCGGACCTATGACGATAATTGGATGTCTAAATGCTGGTCTTTCAGGAGACAACTCTGTTATTTTCTTAAAATCTGTTCTTGATGGAATTTCTTCTATGATCTTAGCCTCGGCGTATGGAGTAGGGGTTACATTCTCTGCTGTGAGTGTTTTCTTAATTCAAGGTTCTATAGTTAGTTTAGCTGGGATGCTTTCCTTCCTTTCAAATCCTTATTATTTGAACGATTTTACAGCCGTAGGAGGAGCAATGATAATCGCCATTGGAATAAGACTTTTGGAGATAAAAGATATAAAAGTAGGAAACTTCCTTCCTTCTTTGATAATTGTTGTCTTGATAAATTATATTCTTACCTTTTTTGGCAGGTTTTGACAAATTCCTACAAAATATGTTATAATAATTGATAGAAAAGGTAATAAACGTTTTCTTCTTATTTAAACTACTATTCATATCTCTACCACTCATACTATATTCGCCCATATTTCTAATACAGATGAAGTAAACAAAATTAATCATAAAACCTTTTTTAAAAGGGGTTATTTTTCGTTACTTGATAAAAATGTGGAAAGGAGGAATCAAAATGCTTAGATTAGAAGATGCCTTATGGAAGTTGGAAAAATATGAGGATGAACTGTTATCTAATACGATACTTTACAATCAACTTCCTTTAAAAAATTTCGATGAACAAAAAAACTTTATAATAAACAGATTAAAAGAAATGAATCTAACAAACATTAAGGAAGATGATGAAGGAAACGTATATGTTTCTTTTGTTAACGACGATGCTTCTCCTGCGGCTCTTGTTTTCACTACTATAGATGAGATACAAGATCCACTTGTTGAAAGATTTGCAAGGGTATTAAAAGGAAAAATCGAAGGTTTAAAAATCGTCTCTTCTTCACTTAAAGTAGCAGCTCTTTTGACATTGATAAAGTTTTTACACTCTGAAAAAGTAGACTTAAGAAAGAATGTATTTTTCCTCTTTCTTAATCAGGCAAGAAAAAACAAATTTTTAAGTTTAGGAGAGTTTTTACAAGAAAATATGAAAAGTTTGGACTATGCCATTAAAGTCAATGGCATAAATTTAGGAGATCTTGGTCATCGGTCTTTAGGAAAATATGTTTACAAATTAAAGTTTTATTCTCGAGATTCAATTCATAAAACTTCTAAATCTCCATCAACCTTAGAGATATTGTACAGAATAACTTCCAATCTAAAAGAAAATGCTGATATGGAAGGCACATCTATAAGCATCTTGAAACTTGACAAATTCGAATACAACACGGAAGTAATATTAGAGATAAAGAGCGAAGGAGATCAGGATTTAGAAACCATAAGTGAAAACTTAAGATCCACCGTTACAGAATTGGCAGAAAGATACAATTTAAAAATAAAATTGAATCTGCTTTCCTACATACCAACTACTTTCATACCGAAAGATCATCCCTTGATCGAACAGATCAGAGAGATTCAGAATAATTTAAACATTAAAACTAAGTTAGTTCCTTTAGACAAAGACGAGGCTTTGATAATTAAATCAGGTATTCCTGCAGTTTCACTCGGTATAGCAAAAGGTGAAATATTAGATGGCTCAGAATACTTCGAAAGAGATGGTGTCATGAAAGGGCTAAATCAAATTTTGATGGTAGTTGATAATGTAACAACTGAAAACTTTGCTGAAGAAGAGATAGGTCAAGACATAATAGGCGAAGAAAAAGATTAAAAAAGATTAATCAGAAAGGAAGGTAAAAGATGAAGGATAATGTCTTAAAACGTTCTTTTCACCATTCAAAGTTTGAAAACATTAAAGAGCTTGTTAAATTAAAAGAAAAACAAGATGTCAAAATATCCCTTGCTTTTCCTTCTTTAAACGAAGAAAAAACAATTGGTAAAGAGATAATCATTATGAAAACAGAACTTATGGAAAAATATCCCTTATTGGATGAAATAGCCGTGATTGATTCTGGATCAGAAGACGAAACGGTTTCTATAGCAAAAGAGTATGGCGCTAAAGTTTTTTACTCTAGTGATATTTTACCAGAATACGGTTTTTACAAGGGAAAAGGAGAAAATTTATGGAAAAGCTTATACGCACTTAATGGCGATATAATAGTTTGGGTGGATTCAGATATAGAAAACATACATCCAAAATTCGTTTACGGTTTAGTTGGTGCTTTGTTGAATTATCCAGAAATAGGTTACGTTAAAGCCTTTTATGATAGGCCCATTGTTGGAAAATCGGCAATGCAACCAACGGGTGGAGGAAGGGTTACCGAATTGGTTGCAAGGCCTTTATTTTCGTTGTTTTACCCCGAGCTATCAACGATAATTCAACCTTTAAGTGGTGAATATGCAGGAAGAAGGGAGATTTTAGAAAAGCTGCCATTTTTCGTGGGATACGGTGTGGAAATTGCTCATCTCATAGACATAGCTGAAAAATATGGCACTGAAATAATAGCTCAAGTGGATCTTGAACTTCGAATACACGACAATCAACCACTACACTCACTTAGTAAAATGGCTTTTGAACTCATAAAGGTAGTATTAAAAAGATTGGAAAAATATGGAAAATTAGATTTAAAGACTGAATTGAACGATAAACATATAATGATCCAAAAAAAAGGAAATGAAAGGATTTTAGATCCAAAAGAAATTTTAAGTATTGAAAGGCCTCCAATCATCACTATCCCTGAGTACAAACAAAAGTTCTCAAGAGGAGAAAAGGTATGAACAGCCTTTACATCTTCCACTACCATTACATAAAAGGCGGAGTTTCTACCGTTGTTAGAAATATTGTAAAATCTTTAAAAGACGAATACAAAATTACTCTATTTGGTTCAAAAAAAATGGGTATAGACGGAATAAAAGAGGTTTTATCTTACAAAAACGTCGATTTTGTTGACTTTCCTGAACTCGGATATATATACTATGACAGCACCGACTACCAGACTTTTCTTGAACTCAAAGAATCGATAAAAAACGAACTGAATAATTATCACGATGAAAGGGCTATATACTGGGCTCATAATTATAATTTAGGCAAAAACCCAGCCTTCACAGAAACATTTAAAGAATTTATCATATCAAAAAACATCCCTACAATCATTCAAATACATGATTTTCCTGAGTGTGCAAGATGGGAAAACTATTCTTTTTTAAGAAAATTTATAAATTCTTCGATGTATCCTATCAGGAAGAATATATTTTATGCAACTATCAATCATTCCGATTACAATAGACTTATAAAATCCGGTATACCTTCAGAAAATACTTTTTATCTTCCAAATGCGGTTGAGTTCACTAAAAATAAAGATAAAAAAGATGAAATTGACAAAGATAAAGTAATAGATAAACTAAAAAAATTGGGATATAACGTTGATCCAAAAAACAAAAACATTTTGTATCCCACTAGGACGATAAGAAGAAAGAATATTTTGGAAGCGGTACTTATAAATCGCTTACATGGAAAAAGTAATCTACTTGTTACGTTACCAGCTAACTCTGACAAAGAAAGACCATACGAAAAAGTTGTAAAGGAAACTTTTGAATCCGAAAAGGTTAAGGGAGCTTGGGCTATTTCAGCGAAAGATCCGTCACTTTTTCCTTATATTCTAAATATTTCTGATCTGTTCTTTTCGTCTTCCGTATTAGAAGGATTTGGAATGATATATTTAGAATCAAAATTCAACGAAAAAAACTTTTTAACCAGGAAGTTAGATGTGATAGAAGATTTCAAAAATATAAAAGAAATAAGTTATTACGATCATTTTTTGGTTAGACTTTCTCCTGAAGAGATTAACAAAGTAAAAGAAGAATACGAAGAGCAAATTAACAAAATACCTATCTCTGAAAAGTACAAAAATTATTTAAGAGAAGATTTAACCAACAAATTTGACAAAGATCTAATAGATTTTTCATTTCTTCCCATAGAGCTTCAAAAGAAATTCTGTAAGGAAGAAGAAACAAAACTTAAAGATTTGAAAGAAATTAACAAAGAAATATTTGATAAAATAGAAGTGTTGACTTCGACACAGCACATTGACCAAGGAATAAACTTGAAAGATTTCTCATTAAAGGCATATAAAAGTAAAATATTTTTATTATTAGATAAAGTGCAAACTTTAGAAGGAAACGCCCAGAAAGGGGTTCAAGGAAGTAAAAAGGAAATAGAAGATACAACAATTGACGAAAATATTTTAAAATCTTTTCTAACAGTAGACAACATTAGATTACTTTTTTCTTACTAGGTGTTATGTAGGCCAATTGTGGCGAGGGCTACGTGGCAAAGGGGCGCTAATTTCACAACTTCGGAGGTTATACTCATGTATGAAGATATAAAAAACATTCCAACAATTATAATAAACGGTATGTCTAAAGAACAGATACTTAGGATAATGAAAGTGATAAAAGATATGGAAAACTTACCAGAAAATATCATTTTTGCCTCTGTTACTCCTACAAGCTCTCAGTGGACCGTTGAAGAACTAATCAAAGAGCTAAAACAAGAGGACATAGAAATGAAAATAGTAACAGAAAATCTCAAAAAAGGGGTATACGACAATTACAAAAAAGACAGCCAGTGAGAATAAAATTCTCATCGCCTATGTCGATGGGAGTTATGACGTAGAAACAAAAATATACGGTAGCGGAATAGTACTTCTAGATGGTGAGGAAAAGCACTTCTTCTTTTCTGGTAATAACCCAGAATACTCCTATAGCAGAAATGTTGCCGGAGAAATAAGTGCATCCATCTACGCAATGGAATACGCTAAAGAAAAAGGCTATGAAAAGATAATAATACACCATGACTACATTGGATTAGAGAAATGGTGTAACGGAGAATGGAAAACAAATAAAAAAATAACCATAGCCTACAAAAATTGCTATGATTATTTTAGTAAATTTTTAAAAATACAGTTCAATTGGGTAAGGGGACACTCAGGAGACCATTACAATACGTTGGCCGATCAATTGGCTAAAAAAGCATTAGAAAGCAAAAAATTCCGTGATTTAATAACGAAATATCTTTATTCAAATTGATTTTTTCATGCTATTTCAAACTTGTAACCTTTTTCCACCTTTTCAGACCATTCTGATTCTTGACCATAATTAAACTTTTTCATCAGTTTGCTACAATGTTTTTCCATAATAACTGCTTCCTTATTTTTCCAATCTCTCCAATGAGGTATAACGTAGTTTTTAGAACTAGAGTTAACTTTTCTATTCAATAGCTGGGGTTTGAACTCGTAATTCTTTGAAAAACCGTCTTCAAAATTGGTAATAAAATCTAAAAAATCTTTGAAATACTTTTCTCTATCCTGATAAATCAGAATATCTTCGTATCTATAAACTTTAAAATTTGGTTTGTCACTCATTTTTTCAAGAACAAAAGAATTAAGTTTGTTATAATACCAACAAAGTTTCTCAAATTTCGACATATTTTTCCATTTTTCAGCGTAGGGGTCATCTTTGAAATCAGTTGCTTTCATGCTTATATTTAAAAAAGGAAAATCAATTTTGCCATAGAGAAGAGATGCTTTTGTACTCATTACAGATCTGATCCAAGTTCGGGGATCTCGAATAACAAATACAACCTTGCTGTTGGGAAATACTTTCTCCAGTAAGTCTACAACGCCGTGCAGGTGGTTATTCGATTCAACATAAAGCTCAGGAATAATGTCTTTAAGTACTAACTTTCTCATTTGCTCTATATACTTTAATGCTTTATCGTCGCTAACCCTTCCTGCACGCCTATCGCTACTAAGTTTATACATAGAATATTTCGGAGTTAATTGACCTATCGTCATTCTTAAAAATCCATATTTTTTAATATCTTTTTTCCATTTATTTCTATCTGTCACAAAAACTCCAGCGGGCTCATGAGTAGAATAACAGTCATCAATCATAGAAGGAAGAACTTTGCCTATGAACTTAGTGCCGGTCCTACCTGTGGAAACAATGAAAACTGAATGTTTGTATATAGGAATAAACTTCACCTCCAAATCTTTTTATACTTTCTAACCAATTATCTTTTCAGATTGGCTTATAACAAATTTTGTAATCTGGCTTTCTAACTCTAAAAATCTTTTATCATAAATATTTTTCTCTTCTTCTAAAAGATCTATATCAAAGACCTTTAATATTCTAGAAGGTCTTTGTGACAAAATGACTATTTTGTTTCCCAGCATCAATGCCTCTTTTATGTCATGGGTAACCATCAATATTGAAAAATAACTTTTATTCCACATCTTATTCATATCTTCTATTATTGATAATTTAATATTTAGATCCAAAGATGTGAAAGGTTCATCCATTAGCAAGATCTGTGGTTGAACTAATAAAGATCTGGCAATATTCACTCTTTGTTTCATTCCTCCACTCAATCTGGAAGGTAAAAGAATTTCAAAACCTTCTAAACCCATCATACCGATAATTTGTTTAATTTTCTTTTCATCGTCTAAAATTATTTTTAGGTTATCGTAAACCGTTCTCCAAGGCAATAATCGAGGCTCTTGAAAAACATAACCGATCTTATCCACAAAAGTTTCAACTTTTCCTTCACTTTGTCTTTCTAATCCTGCAACAATCCTAAAAAAAGTGGTTTTTCCACAACCTGAAGGTCCTAATAGAACGATTTTTTCTCCCTCTTTCAACTCAAGACTCCAGTTGTCTATAACCAGAAGGTCTCCAAATCTTTTGATTAAACCATCTGCTTTTAGTACATTTCCCATCTTTCTAACATCCTTCTTGAAATAATTTTAAATACACGCTCTGTAGCGATACCTAATATAACGGCTACGATAGTAATAGCGTAGATCCTCGGGACATCGACATACTGTCTTGCCCAAGCTAGTTCTACACCCAACCCATTTCCACCAACTAGAAACTCTGTTACTAACACCACTTTCCATACATTTCCTATTGAAACTTCAACCGCTGCAATTACAAAAGGAACGATCGAAGCTAAGTATACATGCCTAAATATCTTAGTTCTTGATACTTTGTACAAGCGTACCATCTCAAGCAATTTTCTATCGATGTTCTTTATCCCAGAAGCAGTAGTAAAAACAGTACTAGGTAAAATGGCCATGGTGCTTATTAAAATAGGGCCACGCCATCCCACACCCCATAGAAATACCACAAAAGCAAGCCAAGAAACAACCGGTATAGCTTGTATCATCATCAGCATAGGCCTAAAAATTTCATAGATCGTATCGTTCATTCCCATTAAAAATCCCAAAATTATCCCGATAAAAGAAGAAATAAACAAAACAATCAGGGTCTTCCATATCGTGTTCCATAATGCCATATAAAACCTCGGTGTACTTAGCTGATTTATTAAATTGATCAAAACTTCATGAGGGAAAGGCAACACAAAAGAAGAGCCTATAACAAAAGAAAAAAAGTACCAAAGTAAAGCGATTAAAACGATCCCAAAAACGGTTTTCATTTGTGATAAAATCCTTCTGTCGGTAAAGTAGGCAACCCTTCTGGATAAAGTTCATGCATCGTGCTTAAAAAGTTTTCTACTTCTTCTCTACATTCCAAAATTGGAATGTATTCAAAAACTAATCTATTCATCGCTTCCTTAAGTATTGGAACAGGGATAGTTAAGTATTCGTTAGTTATCTTTAATGATTGATCTAAATTTCTATTAGCCCAATCAACACTTTCAGAAAAAGCGTTCTCAACTTTTGAAACGATATCAGGTTCTCTCTCTAAAATCTCCTTTTTAACAAAAAGTCCTGCTATAGGAAGGCCGTACTTTGAACCTGAGATTTTATTCCATTCATCTTGAAAGTCTAAAACTATTCTCCCTTCAGTTCCTGTTACAGCCAATGTAGAAAATGGTTCTGGCAACGCAGCATATTCTATCTTACCTGATTTGTACAAGGAAACTATCTCCTGTGGAGGAAGGTAGTTAAATTTTACATCTTTATCAGGAACCAATCCATTTCTAACCAAAAGATACCTCATCAAAATGTCTACAGTTTGACCTCGTCCATGCGGAGAATAGACTTCATGACCCTTTAAACTTTTTACGTTTTCAAAATCAACATTACTACTGCTTACTAAATAAAATGCTTTCCACTCGTGAACACCTAGCAATATTATCTCTAAACCTTGAGCGTATAAATTTGCGCCTACGGTTATAGGAAGAACCGCAAAATCTGCTTGATTTGATACCAACAAAGCTACAGCTTCATTTGCGTCTTTCCAAAGACTTACATTTATTTCTACTTCTTCTTCTATCGTATCGGCCATCAAGCCTGTTACTGGAACAACCGTTGGACCTAAAGGATTAGTGATTGTAATGGAAAAGATCAAGAGTGCAAAGAAAAAAGAAACTATTAACAAAGCTGTTTTTTTCATGATTATTTTCCTCCTATATCTCTCTTATTTTACTCGCTTTAGAAACTCCAAAACTTGCTTTAGATCCCCTTCACCCAGCAGCCCGCCCCACAATTGGCACTTTTAAAATATTTTAGAAAATTACAGCCCTATCATTTTCAATATGGTACCCATTTCTGGTTCTACTGGATTGACCCTGGGTATTACACTGATTGCGGTATCGGGATCCTTTAATCCATGTCCTGTGAGTACTGCTACAATTTTACTTCCTTTATTTATCTTATCCAAATTTATCATTTTTTTAACGCCTGCTACCGAAGCCGCAGATGCAGGCTCTGCAAACACACCTTCGAGGGATGCCAATTCTTTATACGTGTCCAAGATTTCCTCGTCGGTAACAAAATTTATAAATCCTCCAGATTCTTTTGCAGCTTCTACGGCTTTCTCCCAATTGACCGGATTACCTATTCTTATAGCTGTTGCTACGGTTTCTGGGTTTTTTATAACTTGATTTTTTACGATAGCAGCTGATCCTTCCGCTTCAAAACCAATCATCTTAGGTAACTTATCTGTTTTGTGGTCTTTAAAGTATTCTTTGAACCCTTTCCAGTAAGCTGTGATGTTTCCCGCATTCCCCACTGGAATTGCCAATATGTCAGGAGATTTACCACCCAATTGATCACATATCTCAAAAGCTGCACTTTTTTGACCCTCTATCCTGTATGGATTAAGTGAGTTAACCAGAGTTATAGGATAGTTGTCAGCGATCTTTCTTGTAATCTCTAAGGCAACGTCAAAATTACCTTTTATCGGTATAACTATAGCCCCATGCATTAAGGCCTGAGATAATTTCCCCAAGGCGATCTTCCCTTCAGGGATTATGACCGCTGTTTTCAATCCTGCTCTACTTCCATAAGCTGCAGCAGAGGCAGAAGTGTTACCGGTAGAAGCACAGATTATTGCTTTATCACCGTTCTGCAGAGCTTTGGTTACTGCTAAACACATTCCTCTGTCTTTAAAAGATCCCGTGGGATTAGCACCATCATATTTCAGATAAAGCTCAATATCCCACATATTACTCAGTTTTTCTGCGAATATCAAAGGAGTGTTCCCTTCTTGTAACGTAATTATCTCTGTTTTCTCATCGACGGGCATGTATTCTTTATAAGCATTTATTATACCAGGCCAAAAACTAAAACTTCTCACCGAAATCCTCCACCCTTATTATATTTTTTATTTCTATCACATCCTTTAATTCGTTCAACGAATCAATTGCTTTTTTCAGTTTTTTTTCCTTGATTGGGTGCGTCTGTAAAAATATTGGCACAACAGGATTAAGTCTGTGTTTTTGAATTACAGAAGCGATGCTAACTTCGTTATCTCCAAAAACCCTTGCTATTTTCGCAAAAACACCTGGTTTGTCATTCACTCTCAATCTTATATAGAAAGAGTTTTCAATCTCATCTGTTTCAATTAACTTCAAACCGTTTAACCTTCCGGTACTGTATTCGTTTTCAATATGGTATTTAATACTCTTGGCGGCTTCCATAATATCTGCAACAACCGCACTTGCAGTTGGCATTTCTCCGGCACCTTGTCCGTAAATCATTATATCTCCAACGGCGTCTCCATGAATCTGTACGACGTTGTATACACCGTTTATTTTTGAAAGAGGGCTACTTTTTGGTATAAAAGTTGGATGAACCCTTATATCCAACATCTTATCTTCGTACCTTTTTCCAATAGCTAATAATTTAATTGTATATCCTAATTCCTCTGCTATTTCTATGTCTTCCCTTTCTATCTTCTCAATTCCTTCTACATGGATTGAATCAACATCCATAAAACTCTCAAAGGCTAGTGAAGACAAAATATTTATTTTATATGCACTATCCAAACCGCTTACATCAAAATATGGATCGCTCTCAGCATAACCTAGATTTTGAGCTTCTTTTAAAGCCTCTTCAAAATCAATGGATTTTTCGGTCATTTTAGTCAAAATATAATTCGTTGTCCCGTTTAAAATCCCATAAACTCTTTCAATTTTATTTGCAATCATGGACTCTTTCAGAGTTTTAATTATTGGGATTCCACCCCCCACGCTTCCTTCATAGTACACTTTGACATTATTGTTCTTTGCAAGTTGAAATAGTTCTCTACCATACTTGGCTAATATTAACTTATTGGCTGTTACAATATTTTTATGACCATTAATAGCTTCTTTTATATAACTTAACGTCGGTGTTTCTCCGCCAATTAACTCCACTACAATCTGAATCTGAGGATCTTCTACGATCTCTTTATAGTCTTCTGTAAGCAACGAATCATCTACATCGTACTTCCTTTTTTTGTACTTTTCTTTCACCAAGATCTTTTTGATTTGAATTTTCTCACCTAGTTTTCTTTCTATATCTTCCTTTTTGGTTGTGAGGATATTGTAGACTCCTCCTCCAACCGTACCGTACCCAAGAAGACCGACTTTAATCATCGTAACTCCCTCCCTTTTCATTAACGATCACTAACCCCGGATGTTGATAGTTGAAAAAGTTATGAACTATTTTCTTGAGCTATGAAATTGGCTTTTTAAAATTTTTTTAACTGAAAGAATTTTATAATAACTTGGTTTTCAACAATTTTATCAACGTACTTTTCAACTTTTAATGTTCAAAAGTATTTTTACACTAAGTTCGTCGATATCTCAGTCGAAAACAACGTCGATAATTAAAGTTATCAACAAAACATTCGATAAAATCATTTAAAAATCTTTTTGAACATTTAAGTTGATAACGAGGTTCAAAATATTTGGCACTTTTGAACTTACACAAAATCCCATTAACAAAGAAAAACAGGACTTTTGAACTATCAACATTATACTATCTTCACTACTATCATAGAATTAAATATAAAAACGACTTTTTAAAAATTCAAATTGACTAACTTCAGATAAACTTGGCATAGCATTCGCGGCTCCTTGTTTCGTAGCAACAATAGCTGCACATTTATTTGCAAAATCTGCATATTCAGCAAGTTCTTCTACAGTAATGTTGGAAAGCTCATCTTTAGAAAAATCCTTTAATTTATACAAAATACCTGCCATAAAAGAATCTCCACAACCCACAGTTTCAACAACCTTTACTTTATAACCTGGAACTCTTTCAATAATACCATCTTTATAAACTAAAGAACCTTGACTTCCTAAAGTCACGAACAAAATAGCACCTTCTTTGACAGAAAGGGTCATTATAGCTTCTTCAACATTCTTTTTCTCAGTTAAATAATACAAGTCATCATCACTCATTTTTAAGATATCAACCTTTTTAATTATACTTTTTACAAGACTGTTGTAATTTTCTCTATTCTTTATAAGAGACAATCTAATGTTTGGATCAAAAGAAGTTACCAAATCACCAGAAACAAAATTGTCGAACAATCTAGTCAAGGTACTTGATGTAGGTTCATCTATAAGGGCTATAGAACCAAAATGAAAGACATTAAATTTTTCATAATCTAAATTCTCTATATCTTTTAATTCTAATTTAGTATCTGCAGCATTATCTCTATAAAACTCATACTCAGCCTTTCCTTGGGCATCAACCGCCGCAAAGGCCAGACTGGTTTTCAACCCTTCAACCGTAAAAGCACAATCTGTGTTCACTCCATTTTGTTTTAAGTAATCAAATAGAAATTTACCAAATTCATCTTGAGATATCTTCGTTAAAAAAGAAACATCGGCACCTAATTTTGCAACCCCCACAGCTACATTAAAAGGAGATCCTCCAGGTCGCTTCTCAAAAAGCTCACTTTCTCCAAGACCTTTGTTTAGAGATTTTGATATAAAATCAAAGAGAATTTCACCCGCACAGAGAATAGCCATACATTACCTCCTATTCACCAACTATTTTCTCAATCTTTAAATAAATTTCTTCGCTAAGTTCCCAACTTCCTGCTTCAATATTTTCCAAAACATGCATCTCATCTTTTGAACCAGCGATAACTGTCGATACTTGTTTATGATGCAACAACCAATTAATAGCCATTTGAGACAAAGGTCTTCCAATTCTATTGGATAAAATCTTTAATTTCTCGACCTTTTCTACACTTTTAACAAAAAGCTCTCTATTCTTAAATATTTCATCCATAGCTCTAGGATCGTTCTTCGGAGGTTCATAATCCTTGGAAATCTTTCCGGTCAACAATCCTTTGGCAAGAGGACTGTATGGAATGACTGTTAAATCATACTTATCAACGACTGGAAACAAATCTTTTTCAACGTCTCTAACCAATAAGTTGTAATAATTTTGAGTGGATACAATATCAACATACTTTATCAACGTTTCAATTTGTCGTGCACTAAAGTTAGACACACCAATGTATCTAGCTTTTTTGCTATCTAAAATCTGTTGTAACGCCTCTGCAGTTTCTTCAAGAGGAGTATTGGGATCGGGCCAATGAATTTGATATAAGTCTACATACTCACATTTTAGCCTTTTAAGAGAATCATCTATTTCTTTCAATACCCTTTCTTTTTTTAAATTATTCCTAATTCTTCCCCTTTGATCCCACTCTAAACCACATTTAGTAGCTATGTAAACATCTTCTCTCTTTTTCCCTTTCAAAAATTCTCCAACTATTTCTTCGGATTGACCAAAACCGTAGACAGGGGCTGTATCAAAAAAGTTAACTCCATTGTCGTAAGCTAAGTTCAATATTTTAACGCCATTTTCCTTCTCAATTGGACCCCAATTTCCACCTAATTCCCAAGCTCCGTATCCTACAACAGATACGTTCATATCTGTCTTTCCAAACTTTTTGAATATCACAAAAACCACTCCTTTTATAATTTGATTCTTAACTTCAAATACTTCCTATAACCCTTGTTATTATTATACCATATCGAAAAATTCCTTAGTTTTTTCAAATAGATTCACAAATATGATAAAATTATGTATAAACAAAAAAATTAAAGGAGTTCACCTATTTTGAAACCTAAAAGTGTTATTATAACTATAATTTTTACTACTATCACAATTTTTGCTTTTTCGGAAAAACTTAATATCATTTTAGGCGAATATTACCCAGATGTGTACATAGATAATGGTAAATTAGAAGGCTTTGTGATTGATATTCTGAACGAAATAGAAAAAAACTCAGATTTGACCTTTGAAATAACGGTAAAAAATTGGACAGATGCATACGATACCTTTTTAAATGACGAAAATTACGACTTAATAGGACTAATAGCACCAACTTCAGAAAGAAAAATGAATTTGAAATTTTATAAAACCGTTATTTTTGTTGACTCATTCATACTGACCAAGTACGATAACAATCAAACATACGAAGAACTAAAAAAATATCCGGTTGGGGTTTTAAATGGGAGTTTTTTAATAGATGTTCTAAAAAACGAAGGATTTAAAGATATTAGAGTGTACCAAACAAATGAAAACGTCATATCAGATCTGCTGAACGAAAAATTATCTTCTGCTGCTATAGAAGATGAAAGAATAGTTTCACACTATATCATAGCAAACAATTTAAAACCTAACATCCGATATGTGAAAGTATTTGAATCGACACCTCTAACCTTTGCCTCCAAAAAGGACAGTGAAAAAGAAGAAGCCTTGCAGATATTTGAAAGTACCCTCAATAATTTTCTAAAAAGCGATGGTTTTGATCTAATTAAAAATTTATGGGTTGGAATAAGTACATCTTTGAGTGTTGAACGTCAAAAAAACATCAATAGATTGCTTATTATCTTGATAATAATTTTGATTAGTTCTATTGTTACTTTGGTTATCTTTTACTCTAGAAGTAGGGAAATGGTTAACATCATAAACAAATCAAATATCAAATTAAGAAACTCTTATAAAGAAATTAGTGATCTTAGCCATAAAAATAAAGAATTGAGTGAAAAACTGGTAAAGATGTATCAAATATTTTATTCTTTCATTGAAAGTGAAGACACAAAGACGATTTTGAATAATGCTATAGAAGGTTTAGTTAAATTGATACCAGAAGCCAAAGCAGGAAGCATAGGACTTATCACCGATCACCAATGGAAAATTTACGCAGCATATGGATTCAACAAAGAAATATACAATATCACCATACCATTAGAAAAAGTCATAAAGGTAGGAAAACACGTTCAAGAAGTTCATAATTTGGATTCATATAATGAAGATCTTTCAATGGAAATTACCAATATTTTAACTACATCTAATGCAACTAATTTGGGAAGTAGCTTGCTTGTGGACTTATACAGCAAAGAAAGATTCATAGGTAACATCTCCGTAAATTCAATGGCAAATATGAAATTTTCTGATACTTCAAAAGAAGTAATGGAAATTTTCGGAAGATTAATTGAAATTTATATGGATCTTAAATTTGAGGAAAGAGAAGCTATCGAAGCCTATAATTATTCTTTAAAAAAACTTAGTGATGTGGCAGAACGTTTTGATATGGAAACTTCTGAACATATGAACAGAATAGGCCAAATAAGTTATGAAATAGCTAAGAATTTAGGTTTAGAAGAACGTTTTGCTCAAGAGATAAAAACATATGCATACTATCATGATATTGGAAAGATACTTATACCCATTGAAATTTTAAGAAAGAAAGGTTCTTTAAACGATTCTGAATGGGAAGTGATGAAAAAACATACCGAATATGGGGCAGATATAATCGGAAATGTCGAAATTTTTAAAGTTGCAAGAAACATCGCATTATATCATCAGGAAAGATACGATGGAAGTGGATATCCCTATGGCTTGAAAAGGGAAAATATTCCTATTGAGGCCAGGATAGTTGCTGTTGCAGATGTATACGATGCACTCAGAACTGAAAGACCATATAAGAAAGCTTTTTCTCATGAAGAAAGTATGAAAATATTATTAGAAGGAGATAACAAAACTTCTCCAGAACAGTTTGACCCTGAAGTATTAAAAGTATTTGTCAAAATCGCAGATAAATTTAAAAATACATATTAATAAGATTACAAAAAAGTTAAACTACCAGAAAAAACGAGCAATTTAGAGAAAAAACGAGAAAAAAGGAGATTTAGCCTTCTAATCGGAAATAATTGCTTTTAATCGACTATAATCGTCCATAATTGGATTTTTTGAATCTTGATACTTTTATTTATATGTGTTATGATACATATGAAACTTAGCACTCTTAATATTTGACTGCTAAAAGAATAAAAATAAAATATTAAAATAAAAAAGGGGGTATCATCACATGACAGTGAAACCATTAGGAAACAGGCTACTCATTAAACCCATTACCGAAGAAAGAAAGACTGAAGGTGGTATAGTACTGCCAGATTCAGCAAAAGAAAAACCTCAAAAGGCAGAAGTTAAAGAAGTAGGTAAACTCGAAGAAGATTATGATTTAAAAGCAGGAGACAAGGTGATCTTTTCTAAGTACGCAGGCACTGAAATCAAAATAGATGATGAGGATTACATCATTATCGATGTGGAAGATGTATTAGCAAAAGTAGAAGACTAAAAATAGGAGGTGTTGAGATAATATGGCAAAAATGTTGAAATTTAACGAAGATGCAAGGAGAGCTTTAGAAAGAGGCGTCAATACAGTTGCTGATGCTGTTAAAATAACTTTAGGACCTAAGGGAAGAAATGTTGTTTTAGAAAAGAGTTGGGGATCTCCAACTATCACAAATGATGGTGTTTCTATAGCTAAAGAAATTGAATTAAAAGATAAATTTGAAGCACTTGGAGCAGAGTTAGTCAAAGAGGTAGCTTCCAAAACAAATGATGTAGCCGGAGATGGAACAACTACCGCTACAGTTTTAGCACAGTCTATGATTCAAGAAGGATTGAAAAATGTTGCAGCTGGTGCTAATCCAATATTGATGAGAAACGGTATCGCTAAGGCTACAGACAAAGCTGTAGAAGAAATAAGAAAAGCCAGCAGAAAGTTATCGAGCAAAGATGACATTGCTCATGTAGCTTCTATATCTGCTAATAACGAAGAGATTGGAAATATTATAGCAGAAGCAATGGACAAAGTTGGAGAGGATGGAGTTATAACCGTTGAAGACTCTAAAACTCTCGAAACATATGTAGAATTTACCGAGGGAATGCAATTCGATAGAGGATACATATCTCCATATTTTGTTACAAACACAGAAAAAATGGAAGCAGAAATGAAGGAACCTTATATCTTAATTACAGATAAAAAAATTTCTGCTGTAAAATCAATAGTTCCAATTTTAGAAAAAGTTGCTCAATCTGGAAAACCTTTAGTAATAATTTCAGAAGATGTAGAGGGAGAAGCTCTTTCAACATTAGTTCTTAATAAATTAAGAGGAACCTTGGAATCTGTAGCAGTTAAAGCTCCTGGTTTTGGAGACAGAAGAAAAGAAATGTTGAGAGACATTGCAATTTTAACTGGAGGTACGGTAATATCTGAAGAGGTTGGTCTTACCTTAGAAGATATTTCCATTAACGATCTTGGACAAGCCGATTTAGTAAGAGTCGCAAAAGAAGATACAATCATTGTTGGAGGAAAAGGTGAACCTACAGCAATAAAAGAGAGAATCGCACAAATAAAAGCTCAAATTGAAAATACAACTTCCGATTACGAGAAAGAGACATTACAAGAGAGATTGGCAAAATTATCTGGTGGGGTTGCAGTAATTAAAGCTGGTGCAGCCACAGAGACTGAGTTGAAGGAAAAGAAACATAGAATTGAAGATGCTTTATCTGCAACAAGAGCAGCTGTAGAAGAAGGAATTGTAGCTGGTGGAGGAGTAACATTACTCAGAGCAAAGAAAACCGTTGAGGAATTTGCAAACACCTTGTCAGGAGATGAAAAAATAGGTGCACAATTAGTAGCAAAATCTTTAGATGCTCCTGTAAAACAGATAATAAGAAATGCTGGTTTAGAACCTGCTATAATTATTGAAAAAATAGTTGAAAAAGACGATCCAAAATATGGATTTGATGTTCTAAAAGAAAAATACATAGACATGTTCGAGGCTGGAATAATCGATCCAACCAAAGTTACAAGAAGTGCACTTCAAAATGCTGCATCGATTGCTTCCATGCTTCTAACAACAGAAGTTTTAGTAGCAGAAGAGCCAAAAGAAGACAAAGGTCCAGAAATGCCTCAAACACCAGATATGTACTAAATTATCGATAATAATAACGTACGTGCCATGGAATATGGCACGTTTTTTTATAGTATAATTAAATAGTATGTTTAACTAACAAATAACGAGGTGAAAGATTTGGCGGTAGTTTCCATAATATCAGGTTTAATTAGTATGGTGATATCTATAAAATTAATAAAAAAAGTTCATTGGGCTATTCTTATTGCAACAATAGTAACCGCACTAGTCTCATTGAATTTAAATTATATTGGTAGTAGTTTTCTCCAGACTCTCTCCCAAAGTGATTTTTACGAAGTAATTATTGTTATCTTTGGAATATATCTACTATCAGATACTATGAAGGCAAGTGGGAATTCACAAAAGTTTGCCAAAAATATAGAGGCATTATTCAATTCAAGACAGGCAGTAGGATTGATGCCTATGCTGTTGGGATTACTACCCATGCCTGGTGGGGCAATGTTCACCGCACCGATGGTTAAAGATATTGCGAATGAGAGCAACATTAATATGGTGGAAGCTACTGCAATGAACTATTGGTTCAGGCACAGTATGGAGTTCTTTTGGATACTGTATCCTGCATTAATTTTAGAGAGCGCTCTTACCGGGATCGGTTTAACAAAGTTATTGCTAATACAGCTTCCCATTGGATTATTTGCGATTATTGGGGGTTGGTTATATTTCAGAATAGGTAAAATTAGTCTTAAAAGAGATAAAGAATTATGGAAAGAACTTTTTGAATCTATACTCCCCATAATAATCATAATCGTTGGAGTAATTGCTTCTTTACCAGGTTGGATAGTTGTTTTAACGGTATCTTTAATATATACTTTTTATCACAAAAATTACAAGGATTTACTAAATATTAGATGGGAAACAGTACTGTTGCTACTTTTTGTTTTCTGGTACAAAAATTTAGTAACTGTGTCAAATTTATCTAACGATTTTGTAGAAAATCTAACTATGTGGGGGGTAAGTCCTTGGTGGATAATCATGATCTCACCAATTATTATAGGATTGATAACTGGGATAACTCAGGCCGGTTTTGCGGTTACAATGCCTATAGCTTTGTCATTCGTTGAAGCGGGATTTATTTCTTTGGTACCAGTTGCGATAACTACATATTTTTTCTCGGTATTAGGGGTTCTTCTATCACCTGTACATCTCTGTCTTTTACTTACATCCAGATATTTTGAAGTTGATATGTTTAGCGTTATAAAAAAAATTGCTGTTCCAGTTTTTTGTGCTATAATGGGTTATATCGTAGTTATGATATTTTTCATCTTCTGATCAAAAGGCAGGTTGAATTCATATGAGAAAACGTTTTATACTTTTCTTAGTATTGATTCTTGTTTTTTCAAGTATAATTATCGCTGAAGATACAGTAACTACACAGAGCACCTCCACAACTAAGTTTACTCTCAATTTAGATGATTTAAGCAGAAACTTTGTTCAATATAGTACTAATTCTTATTTAGATATAATTTCTAATTTTTTAACTAAATATGATTATTACTTTCTTGTTGCAACACCTGTGGTGGGATACACAGTTGGTTATCTTACAAATGATTACAAACTAAAAAAGGTATCTGAAGATGCTATTATATCTTCCGCTATTAGCGGTGGAATAGCCTTGCTAACAAAAATTGTCGTTGGCAGAGAAAGGCCTTATGCAGAAGAAGGTTCACTTTCATTCAATCCTTTTGCTCCCCTTACACAGGGGGCTACTTATACTTCTTTCCCTTCCGGACATTCAACAATAGCCTGGTCGGTATATACTCCATATGCGAAAGAGTATAGCTGGTGGATATATATTATACCAACAACTATATCTTTTTCTCGCATCTATGAAGATGTACATTGGCTCTCGGACGTTGTAACTGGTTCTTTTCTTGGGTATTATACTGCCTCGTACGTCTATTATTTTTAAATTAATTAGTTTTGTTTTTTAGATAATCTTGATATTTCTTCCAATCATTCAAAAATCTTTCAAGACCTATATCTGTCATGGGATGCTTAAACATTTTCTCAAGTACTTCAAAGGGCATTGTAACAACGTCTGCTCCAATTAACCCTGCTTCTAAAACATGCTGAGGGTGTCTTACGCTAGCCACGATAATTTTTGTTTCATATCCATAATTACTGAAGATAACTTCAATTTCTTCTACAATATCCATTCCGGTGTTTCCTATGTCATCCATTCTACCGATGAAAGGGCTCACGTATGTAGCTCCAGCTTTGGCTGCAAGAAGTGCTTGTAAAGGGCTAAAAACTAAGGTTGCGTTGGTCTTAATACCCTCCTTAGATAAAGTTTTAATTGCCCTAATTCCGTCTGGAATCAAAGGTATTTTAACCACCACAAATTCACTTAAATCTGCTATTTCTCTGGCTTCTTTTACCATTCCTTCATAATCTGTAGATACCACTTCTGCACTTACTGGCCCTTTTACCGTTTCACAAATTTCTTTGATTCTTTCTTCAAATACTGCATTTTCTTTTGAAACCAACGTAGGATTTGTTGTGACTCCATCAACTATTCCCCAAGCAACACCTTTTCTAATTTCTTCTATATTTGCGGTGTCTAAAAAGATCTCCATTCTTAAAATTCCCTCCCTACTTTGATTTTTGTCATAACAATTATAGCATAATCAATTCTTCAATTTCTTTAAGAATATTTTATTACCT
Source organism: Petrotoga sibirica DSM 13575 (assembly GCF_002924625.1). GTDB lineage: Bacteria > Thermotogota > Thermotogae > Petrotogales > Petrotogaceae > Petrotoga > Petrotoga sibirica. The sequence continues at coordinate 30,133 of NZ_JAHC01000018.1, forward strand.
ATTTTAACGAATAAACCTTCTTTTTGCATCTGTGAAAAAACCCTCGATAAAGAAGGCCTTGTTACACCAAATAAATTAGCTAACTCTTCTAAAGTTAGAGGTATAGTTAACTCGTTGGATTTATTTTGTTGGTTGTAAAGGTTTAAAAGATACATTGTAATCTTTTCTCTGATTGTATGAAAAGAATTCATTCGTAATTTTGTAGTTACGAACTGGAACTTTTCTCCTATATCTTCAAGAAAAGAGATTAAAAAAGCGTTGTTAACTTGGAAAGCTCTTACCAGATATTCTTTTTCAATATAGAGCATATCAGCATCTTTAACTGCTAAAACATTCACAGGTAGAATATTATCTTTTGAAAATAATAAAGCCGAGGCTAAAACATCTGGAGATTTTATCCTTTCTACTTCTAAAATTTTTCCATTAAAATCAATCATTTCTGCGATAACTTCTCCTTTGATTAAAATCATCAATTTATCCACTTTTTCTCCTGAAGAACTAATAAATGATCCTTTAGGAAATTGTTTAATTGAATATTGAATATTACCGAAAATTTTCATCAATTCGGCTTTTGAAAAATTTTTAAATATCTTTAAGTTGCTTATCATATCGATATAGTTATCCACGATTTAATCACCTCTAAATTCAAAAAAAGCAAAGTACGTAACATTTGTTACTAACAAATCACTTTAATTTGATTATACTTAAAATGAAAAGGAATTCAAAATCCTTTAAATAAAGAAAAATTTAAGTGTTAAAACAAATAAAATCAAAGATTGGAGGAATGAACGAATGGAGATGTTTTGTTATCAATGTCAGGAGACTCTAAGAAATGAGGGTTGTGTGGCTCAAGGTGTATGTGGAAAAAGTCCAGAAACGTCAAATTTACAAGATCTATTGATTTACGTACTAAAAGGGATTTCCTATTGGTCTAATAAAGCAAGAGAATTGAACGTAGAAGATGAAAGTGTTGACTTTTTTGTGGCAGAAGGCTTATTCGTAACGATAACGAATGTTAATTTTGATGAAGAAAGGATAGTTGAATACATTGATGAAGCACTTGATAAAAGAAGAATTATAGAAAATAAATTCAAAGAAGCTTATGTAAGAAAATACAACGAAAAATTTCAGGAAACAGTACCAGATGCTGCAGAATGGAATCCAAAAGATAACAATAAATACGAATACTTGAATAAAGCTATTGAAGTAGGAGTTTTATCAGAACCAAACGAAGATATAAGATCGCTAAAGAACTTTCTTGTAATTGGTTTAAAGGGAGTGGCAGCTTACACCGATCATGCCTATGTTTTAAAACACTTCAACGAAGACATACTTGCATTTATCGAAAAGGCTTTGGCTGAAACCTTACGTGAAGATATTACCGTTGATGAATTAATAAATTTAGTGCTGAAAGTAGGCGAATATGGGGTAAACGCTATGGCTTTACTAGATGAAGCAAATACTTCTACCTTTGGAAATCCTGAAATTACCCAAGTTTACACAGGGACATACGAAACACCTGCTATTTTAGTTAGTGGACACGATCTTCTAGATCTGTATGAAATTTTAGAACAAACTAAAGATAAAGGAATAAAAGTATATACACATGGAGAAATGTTACCAGCAAACGCTTATCCAGGATTAAAAAAATATGACCATTTAGCTGGTAACTTTGGAGGTTCTTGGTGGAAACAACAGCAAGAGTTTGAAGAATTTGGTGGAGTTATAGTGATGACAACGAATTGTATCCAAAAACCAAGGAATTCTTACAAAGACAGAATTTTTACAACCGGACTTGTGGGATGGCCTGATATTCAACATATACCAAATAGAAAAAAGAATGGACAAAAAGATTTTTCTCCTGTAATAAAAAAGGCACTCGAAATTGGCCCCATCAAAAAAAGAGAAGGGAAAAATATAACCATTGGTTTTGCTCATGAACAGACCACCAAAGTTGCTGATAAAATTGTCGAGGCAGTGAAATCTGGTAAAATAACCAAATTTTACGTCATGGGTGGTTGTGATGGAAGGAACAAAGACCGTGAATATTACACTAATTTTGCCAAAGATCTTCCACAAAGCACAGTTATTTTAACTGCAGGATGCGCAAAGTACAGGTATAATATGCTCGATTTAGGAGATATTGATGGAATACCAAGGGTTATAGATGCAGGCCAATGTAACGATTCGTACTCATTAGTTTTAACAGCCTTAAAATTGAAAGAAGCATTCGGTTTAAAGGATATAAACGAACTACCTATCGAATACAACATAGCTTGGTATGAACAAAAAGCCGTAGCTGTCTTGTTGGCATTGTTGTATATGGGAGTAAAAGGAATAAGATTAGGTCCAACACTACCGGCTTTCCTATCACCCAACGTTTTGGAGACGGTTGCAAAAACTTTCGATATAAAAACTATATGAATAATTTTTTCTTATAAAAGGCGTTCAAACTTTGGCGCCTTTCTTTTTTTTAAAGCGGGTTCAATTACCCACACAAATACAAATCCAAAAGGAATAAATATGATATAATAAGAAAGGAAGGATTGCTAACTTTTTATAGGAGGGATAGAAGTGAATTTAAGTAATGCTCAATACTTAGAGATTTTAAACCATTCTCTTTCATCAGGGGGAGAGTATTCAGAAATCTTCTATGAAGATTTTTACGGTACCTCAATTGTTTACGATAACGGTAAAATTGAAAAAATCAATTTTTCAAGTAGAAAAGGTGCAAGTATAAGAGTTGTATCGGCAGAAGAAACGATTTTTGCTCATACTAACGATCCCACGCATGAGAATCTTATGAATCTTGCCGAGACTTTGAGAAAAAGCGCAAGCGAAAGGTTTGGTTCTAATAATATTGTAAAGGTTGAAGAATTGAAAGAAGTTGAAAAAAGGGATTTTGCACCTTTTGAAATACCTTTTGACAATGTAGCGGTAGAACAAAAAGTTGAAAAGGTTCTCCATGGAGTAGAATTGCTTAAAAATGCTGATAAACGCATCAAACAGATCACCGTTTCCTATGCGGATAGTAGTCGAAAGGTAAAAATAGTGAATTCAGAAGGAAAAATAGTTGAGGATATCAGAAATTATCCACGTTATGCTGCTATAATATTTGCACAAGACGAAAAAGGGAATTTGTTTAGAGGTTATTCTTCCGATGGAGCAAACATGGGATTTGAATTTTTTACAGATGAGATGATCGAAAAAGTAACAAAAGATGCCGTCAGGCAAGTAGTTTCACAAATAGAAGGAGTGGATGCCCCTGCGGGAGAATTCACCGTTGTTTTATCCTCAGAAGCTGGAGGAACCATGATACACGAAGCATGTGGACATGGTATGGAAGCAGACTTGGTACTTTCTGGTTCTGTGTACAGAGAAAAAGTTGGAAAGAAAATTGCTTCTCAAAAGATTACCGTTGTAGACGATGGAACAGATAAAAACAAAAGAGGGACACTTAATTACGATGATGAAGGAACTCCTACCCAGAGAACCGTTTTAATCGAAAACGGGGTATTAAAAGGATACATGCACTCAAAAGTAACTGCCAAAAAATTTGGTGTTGAAACCACAGGTAACGGTAGAAGGGAATCTTATATGGTTCTACCCATCGTTAGGATGCGAAACACGATGATCTTACCAGGAGAAGATGATCCGCAAGATATAATTAAATCTGTAAAATACGGTATATTTGTAAGAAAGATGGGTGGGGGACAGGTTGATGTTATAAGTGGTGATTTCCAATTCGGTGTTGATGAAGGTTATATTATAGAAAATGGTGAAATAAAACAATCAATTCGTGGAGCCAGCTTAGTTGGCAATGGATTAAAAGTTTTAGAAAGTATAGATATGGTTGGTAACGATTTGGGATATGGTGTTGGAACCTGTGGTAAAGATGGTCAAGGGGCCCCGGTTTCTGATGCTCAGCCTACTATAAGAATACCGAAGTTAATAGTTGGAGGAATAGTAAAAGGGGGTAACAATTAATGACTAATGTAAAATCTGTTATAGAAAAATCCATGAAAGAAATAAAAAATAAAGGTTTTAAAGGACAGATAAATGTGTTTTCCACTGAAAGTAAGAACGCTTCTTTTAGTAATGGAAAGTTAGAACAGTTAACCGAGGGAGAAAAAGGGGCAGTAGGTATAAAAGTTATTTCTCCTGATGGAAGAACAGCCACTGCGTCGTCTAATATTTTTACAGAAGAAGGAATAATGCAAGCGGTTGAAAAAGCAATTGAAATGATTAAATATACAGAAAAAGATGATGCTAACGATATCTCAAATGATGAAGAGTTCACTTACATAGATTGGGCTTTCGATACAGACACAAAGGATATGGATTTACATGAGGTTATGAATTTAGCTAAAGAACTAGAAAAAAAAGCAAAAAGTGAAGATGAAAGGATAAAATTTGTTCGTGGTGCTGAGTACGAAGTTGCTTTAACCAGAATACATTTTGGAAATACAAATGGTCTATACAAAAACGCTTTGTTTACTAATGCTGCGGGTTCTATTAGTTTAGCCGCAATTGAAGGAGAAGATTCGTCATTTGGTTTTGACTATCAATTATCTCAAAGCTACAGGCTTATAGACATAGATCGCATTGTAAAAGATTCTGTAGAAATGGCGGTGTCAGGTTTAAAATCAGAGGTTTTAAGTTCAGGTAGATATGATATTGTCATGAGTCCTTTTGCTTCTAGTATGTTCTTAGGGACATTGATAACGCCTCTATCTGGGGAAAATGTTTACAAAGGCAAATCTTTTTTGAAAGATAAATTAGGTGAAAAAGTAGCCAATTCATCTGTTACCTTGTTACATGATCCTATGAATGGTTCCGCACCAATCATAGCCTCATTTGACAACGAAGGAACTAATACCTCAAGGTTCAACGTTATAGAAAATGGGGTCCTAAAAGGATTCTTACATAACATATATTCTGCAAAAAAGTTGGGTTCAAAACCAACCGGTAACAGCTTCGCATCGGTAGAATCTCCCAATCCTTCCATTGGAACGATAAACCTTCATTTTATCGCAAACAAGACAAGAAAAGATATTTTGAATGTTCCAAAGGCTCTATATGTTACCAACATAATGGGTATGCATACCACCGATCCTGTTTCCGGAAGATTCTCTGTTCAAATAAGTGGAAGATTAATTGAAAACGGAGAGTTTGTAAGAAGTTTTAGAGGGATGACCTTAGCTGGAACGTTGGAAGAGTTGTTGAATAATTTAGAGTATATAGGTTCTGATTTCAAGTATCTGGGTCCGGTGGCTGGTTCTACTATGTTGATAAGGGATTTAAGCGTGGGCGGTAGATAGTAGATAAAGATAAATGAAGAGTAAAAAGGAGTATAAGGCGTTTAATCGCTTTTAAAAGCGTTTAAACGCCTTTTTTTCGTTTTAATTGGAAATTATCTAGTTTGATAAAGAAACCTTAATGTTGTAAGATATAATTAATGATGAAAAAAATTTCATACATATCTGAAAATTCATTCTAAGGAGGTTTATAAATTGTACAAAGTAGGCATTTGGGGTTTTGGAGCAATGGGTAGTGGTATAGCAAAAAATATATTAAGTAAGAAAAATCTAAAATTGGTTGGTGTCCACGATCTCAGGAAGGAATATATCCAGAAAGATGTTGGAGAGTTGTTGGGGTTAGGAAAAATTGGAATAAAGGTTTACTCTGATGCTATAACAATGGTAAAACAAACGGACCCAGATCTTGTTGTAATCGCTACCAACTCTTTTATATCGGTGGTGAAGGATCAAATCATTTCTATATTGAAAGAAAACAAAAACGTAATTACCATTGCTGAAGAAATGGCTTTTCCTTTTTCAAAGGATCCACAAGCTGCAAATGAAATTGACAAGGTTGCCAAGAATCATAATGTATCCGTTTTAGGGACTGGAGTAAATCCAGGGTTTGTCCTGGATACACTAATTATAACGTTGACAGGAATATGTTTGAATGTGCAGAGAATTAAGGCTGCCAGAATTAATGATCTTTCGCCTTTTGGACCAACGGTAATGGAAACACAAGGTGTTGGAACAACACCTGAAGAATTTGAACAAGGAATAAAAAGCGGAAAGATAGTTGGTCATATAGGATTTGAACAGTCAATACATATGATAGCCAAGGCTTTAGGATGGGAAATTGATCGCATCGAGCAAAAAAGAGAACCTATAATTTCAAATGTCTTGAGGGAAACAAAGTATGTTAAGGTTCAACCAGGAATGGTAGCAGGGTGTAATCATACCGCAAAGGCTTATTATAAAAATGAGCTTTTGATAGAACTTGAACATCCTCAGCAAATACTTCCTGAATTAGAAAAGGTTCAGACAGGAGATTATGTAGTAATTCATGGGGATCCTGATATCTCAATGGCTATAAATCCTGAAATACCAGGGGGCAAAGGTACCATTGCCATAGCTACAAATATGATTCCATCCGTAGTTGAAGCTCGACCTGGTTTGTTAACTATGGTAGATTTGCCAATACCAAGGGCTTTACTTTCAGAGGTTCGTTGAAGGAGGTCGAATTTATGGAGATAAAAAAAGGTGACTGGGTTCAAATTCATTACATTGCTTTAAATCATGAAGAAAGAGTTTCACATTTGCCGGAAGATACCAAAAAAGTACCTTTTGAAGTTCGAATAAAAGGATTTTTAGAAGATGAAAAGGCTGAAATAGGCGATATCGTAACCATTAAAACCCCTATTGGGAGATTAGTTAAAGGAAAATTGGAAAAAGTTAATCCCAAATATGAGCATAACTTTGGAGAACCTATTCCCGAATTATTAAAAATTAACAAGGATAAACTGTTTCTGTCTAGAGACAGAGGCGAAAAGCCTCAGAGTTAACTAGCCTAAATTCGAAATTTTAGAATGCTGGAGCCAGTTCCTTTACTCCGTTCGGTGGGTATCAAATATCTTGAAAGGAGGGAAAAAATGGATAAATCTTACAAAGCGGTGATGGAAAGGCAGATAGAAATCATCAAAAAATCTGTAGGACTTGATTACACTAAGTATGAAATAGAAGGAATTGCATTCGATTACGAAAAGATGATGAATGAGTTGGGATTTTCAATTGAAGAAATTAAAAGGATTCAAAAAGAAACAGGTGTTGGGGACACTCCCCTTGTTGAACTAAAAAATATTAACAAATTGATTAAAAAATTTTCTGATAAAGGAAAAGGAGCTAGGATCTTTGTTAAGGATGAACAGACTAACCCATCTGGTTCTTTCAAAGATAGAAGGGCTTCTATAAGTGTATATATGGCAAAAAAATTAGGGTATGAAGGCGTTATTGCGGCGACAAGTGGTAATTATGGTGCTGCTGTAGCTTCTCAAGCAGCTAAAAGAGGTTTAAAATCTATTATAATTCAAGAATGTTTCGATTCTCGAGGCGTTGGTCAGCCTGAAATCTTGGAAAAAGAAAGGGCGTGTGCTGGGTATGGAAGTGAAGTTATCCAAGTAAGTGTAGGACCAGAATTGTTTTATTATACCCTTCTTCTTCTTGAAGAAACAGGATTTTTTAATGCATCGCTTTACTCGCCTTTCGGCATTGCTGGAATAGAAACGTTAGGTTTGGAGATAGCGAATCAAACCAAAGAATTGACAGGGAAATTTCCCAATGTTGTTGTAAGCACACATGCCGGAGGAGGTTTAACCACCGGAACTGCAAGAGGATTAAAAAAAGCTGGTGCATATTCAACCAAGGTTATTGGTGCAAGTGTTGATTTAAGAGGTTTACATATGGCTTCCGATAAAGATTTCAATAGAAAGTCTTTCACTACAGGACACACTGGATTTGGAATCCCGTTTGCGGTCTTTCCTGACAGATCCGATGTTCCAAGGAATGCGGCAAGGGTCTTGAGATATATGGACAGATACGTTCTTGTAACTCAAGGTGAAGTCTTCTATATGACTGAATTACTCGCAAAACTCGAAGGGCTACAAAGGGGGCCTGCTGGTAATACCTCGCTGGTTGCGGCTTTTGCTTTGGCAAGGGAAATGAAAGAAGATGAAATAATAGTTGTAAACGAAACAGAATACACGGGAGCGGGGAAGTTGCCAAGTGCTCAACTCACATTTGCCAAAGAAAATGGGATTCAAGTAATATCGGGCGATCCAATAAAAGATGATAAACCAGGGGAAAGGATTGTGATACCTGAAGATCCTTCACAAATAGGTTACATTGAAATTCCAATGTCTCAACTGAAAGAATCGTATATAAATCAACTTATAAAAAGGCTAGGAAAATCGGATTTTACTCAAAAAGAAATAGAATTTATATCAGAGGAAATAAGAGAAGATGAGGATTCGGTAAAAAACTTGATTAAAAAGTTAAGGGAGGAGTCTTTATGAAAGAAAGAGTCGATGATTTTCAAGAAAGGTCAAAGAAACTTCAAAATATGACCGATGAGGAATTAGACAATTATTTTTGGGAATTAGTTGAAAAGGTAGTAGATCCATTAGTAAATATGGCAGAAACGCATACCTCTCCTTCTATAGAAAGGTCTGTCTTGTTGAGAATGGGGTTTAATTCCCTTCAGGCAAAGGCGTTGGTTGATAAGATTGTACAAGAAAATTTATTATCAAAGGGAGCGGGGAATGTAGTATACAAAATTGCAAAACAAAAAAATATTGGAATAATGGAAGCAGGCGAGGCATTATTAAACGGTCGTTTTTGGGATGATGTTGAGAATATCTTTAGAGGTGGTGATTCAAATGAAACTTCGACCAAATGAAAAGATCAACATAGAAGATATTTTAAACGATTTGGAACATTACACACCAAGAAGAAAAGGATGGGCTTGGAGGAAGAAATTACCCGAAGGAACCAAAAAAAGTGATTTTAATTATTATGAGATAAGTGAGGATTTGAAAAACTCAATTCCTCTTCCTGCGGCTCATTACTTTGATAACTTAGATCCACAACCAGACACGGTGATAACATCAGAAATCGCTTCAGGAAGGTTTGAGGAAGATGTTAGAAGAATGCGCATGGCTGCTTGGCACGGAGCAGATCATATAATGGTCATAAGAACACTTGGGCAAAGCCATATAGACGGTCTTATAGAAGGAACCCCTGAAGGTATTGGTGGGATACCAATAACGAGAAAACAGTTGAGGGCAACTAGAAAAGCACTTGATTTAATTGAAGACGAAGTAGGTAGGCCTATAAACTTTCATAGTTATGTTTCAGGTGTAGCAGGCCCTGAAATAGCCGTGTTGTTCGCCGAAGAGGGGGTTAATGGAGCTCACCAAGATCCACAGTACAATATTTTGTACAGAGGTATCAATCCAATTAGATCTTTTGTGGATGCTGCCATTGCTAAGAAAGTGATGGCTTGGGCGAATATACTACAAATAGATGGTGCCCATAACGCGAACGCTTCTGCTAAAAAAGCTAGAAACGTGATGCCGGAACTTTTGGTCCAACATGGTATAAACTCTCTATTTTCCTTAAAAGTAGGCATGAAAAAAGAAAATATCGCTCTATCAACCGTTCCTCCTGTAGTTTCCCCTTCTCCTGAGTTCAGAATCAACTTGGTCTATGCAGTAACATTGAGAGAACTATTTAAAGGCTACAAGTTCAGAGCTCAAATGAACACAAGGTACATTGAATCTGATTTATTCGATGCCACAAGGATTCATGTTTTAAATACCCTCATTTCTCGATTAACCTCCGCGGACATTCAATCTACTATTACTCCCGATGAAGGAAGAAATGTGCCTTGGCACGTTAACTCTATAAGGGGTGTTGAAACAGCTAAACATACATTGATATCAGCGGATAACATTAAACAATACCTCAAAATCGATGAAGAAAAAATAAGAAAAGAAGTAAGAGAATTGAAGATGCGAGCAATATTAATGCTTGAAGAGATAATAGAAATGGGTGGATATTTTGAAGCCTTAGAAAATGGTATGTTCGTAGATAACGGATACTATCCTGAAAGAGCAGGAGACGGAATAGCCAGAAAAAAGAACGGAGAAATAGCTGCAGGCTCCGTTGTACCAAGGGATAAAGATTATATGGCACCCGTTTGTGAACATTTTGGATACAATGCTTTGCCTGAAGAATTAGAAAGACCTTGCGATTTAATCGGTGGTTGTACCTTACATAACAGAGAGAAGATTCAATTTATTGACGAGTTAGATGAGAGTGATAACGTCGAAAAAAGATTGCAAGAAATAAAAGAATACAAAAAAAACAATCTTATAAAGCCAGAAGTTGAATGGGGTTACGATGGTTGGATACAACTTGATATGACAATCCCTGAATCTGAAGAGTACGCAAAAGCTGCGGCGGTTGAAATATGTAAAAAAATGGGATTAGAAGATATTCATGTTATTCATTCTGCCGTGTTACATCCATCAGAAGGGACTTATCTCGAATTGAAGGCAAAGGTACCCTTTTTTGTTAAAAAAGATGAATTAGAACTTCCCCAAAAGAACGATGTGATGAGTGATGAAGAGCTTTTTGAATTTTTTGGTAAGCACAAGGTCAAAGTAGTGGCCGGAACTATAGGTAACGATGAACACAACATAGGTATCAGGGAAATACTAGATATAAAACATGGAGGTATAGAAAAATATGGAATAAACTACGTTTATCTTGGCACTTCTGTACCACCAGAAAAAATCATAGATAGTGCCATAGAAGTTGGAGCCCATGCGGTTTTAGCTTCAATGATTATTACTCATAATGAAGTCCATGTGGAAAATATGAAAAAATTACATGAAATTGCTGTAGAAAAGGGAGTTAGAGATAAATTATTGCTCATCGTTGGAGGAACTCAGATAACCAATGATTTAGCGACAAATAATTACATGGACGCAGGCTTTGGAAGAGGTACCAAAGGGAATCACGTTGCCACTTTTTTGGCTAAGAAACTAAAAGAAAGAGAGGAAAGAGAATAATTTTTAATTAATTTATTCTTGCTTTAAATCTTTTTTTAGTGTAAAATTAAAATAGTGAAACCCTAATTCTTCCAAAGGGAGGAAAATTTGATGTCTTTTGAAATAGATACGAGGGTTTTAAAAAATGCTGTCCAATTAACCAGTAATGCTGTTTCAAGAAAAACGGCTAACCCTATTTTGAAAGGAATAAAGTTGGCTGTAGAAGAAGATGAGTTACATATTTATGCCACAGATTTGCAGACTGGTTTTCACAAATGGATGAAGATTAAAGATAGCGATGAAAATTTTTCCACTGTGGTAGAACAGACGATTTTTTTGGAAATATTATCAAATCTCACTTCTGATACAATTACGATCACTTTGGATGGGGTTTTGAAGATTTCAGGTGGAAATTCTGTATTTCGATTACCTACCATGGATCCTGAGGAATTTCCCTCCTTGGCTTTCGACGTTAAAGGAAATTCTATTACATTGGATAGAAAAATCATCACTAACATGATCGATAAGGTTATTTTTTGCGCACTAAAAGATTCTTCTTCCCTTTCACGTAATTTAAATGCCGTTTACTGGGACTTTAGGCAAGGTGGGTTTTTGAATTTAGTCGCCACGGATTCATATAGATTAGCCCTATCTGAAAGTAAACTGGAAGATGATAATGTTCTTTCACCATTTCTTTTATCCTTAAAAAGTATGGATGAATTAAAAACGATACTTTCATCTGCAAAGACAGAGAAGATAAAAGTAGTTCAAAGTGGCTCTCAAGTTCTCTTTGATTTTGAAGAAGATAATAACCGGCTTATTTTTAACGTTATAGATGCCGAGTTCCCTAATTATTTGGGTATAATTCCCCAGAGTTTTATAACAAAGATCAGAGCTAAAACCTCAGAATTTTTGGCTATTATGAAAAGGATGTCTATCACAGCGGGAAGTGAGGAATATACTTTATTAAATATTGAAGATGGGAAAATAATATTTTATGCGAGTTCACCGGATGTTGGTGAGGCAAAAGAATCAATTGATGTTGAGCAAGAGGGAAGAAATCTTGAGATCGCTTATTCACCTAGATATTTCAGGGAAGTGTTAGAAAGAATAGAGACTGTAGAATTTGAGTTTGATATATCGGATGAGGAAAAACCTACCATTTTAAAACCTGTAGAAGACAACAGTTACATGTTTATAATAATGCCAAAAAGGAAAAGTTGAAACATGTTAAAAATTGGCTTTGGTTACGATGTTCACCCATTTATTGAAAATAGAAGATTGATATTGGGTGGAGTTGTAATATATCATCCAAAAGGTTATGGATTGTTGGGTCATTCGGATGGAGACGTGTTTTTTCATGCAATAATTGATAGTTTGTTAGGGATGTGCGGTTTGGGGTCGATAGGGGAATACTTTCCTGAAAGTAAAGAATTTGAAAATATCAGTAGCTCAATCCTATTAGAAAAGACTATAGATTTGATTAATAAAAGATATATTGTTAAGATAAATAATATAGATGCGGTAATCATATCTAATAGTGTGAAGATCAGTTGTATATCTGATCAAATAAAAAATAATACCTCCAGTATCTTAAATTTAGAAGTGAGCCGAATAAACTTAAAAGGCAAGAGTGGCAATGGTCTGGGAATAGGTGGAAAAGACGAAGGTATAGAAGTTTATTGTACCATATTAGGTGAGGTTGATGAAATATAAATTCGTTCATAGCTTCGATATGTCTCCCAAAGAAATGATCAAAATTCAGAAACAGTTAGCTAAAGAGGTTAAATTAAGTCATTTCTCTGATGTACCAAACTTAGTAAGCGGTGTTGATCTTTCCTTTCAAGAAGACGAAGGATTAGCTGTTATAGTAACTATGGATTTTAAAAAATTATCGGTGATCGATGTAACATATGCCGTGGATAAGGTTACCTTACCATATATTCCTGGACTTCTTGCTTTTAGAGAGCTTCCTATCTTTTTGAAGGCTTGGGAAGAACTTGAAATTGAACCTGATATAGTTTTTTTTGATGGCCAAGGCTATGCCCATCCTAGAAGGATGGGCATAGCTACTCATGCATCTTTTTTTATTGAAAAACCTACTATAGGAATCGCTAAATCTAAGTTAATTGGCAAATACGAAGAACCTGGAAAGAAAAAAGGTGAATTCACATTTTTGTACCATAAAGATGAGAAAATAGGAATAGTGTTGAGAACAAGAGATAATGTGAAACCCGTATTTGTATCTCCGGGTAACTTGGTAGATTTCGATAACGCTTTGGATTTTACTTATCATTTTGCTACGAAGTATAAAATTCCTGAGATAACTAGAAAGGCACACTTGTACACCAAAAGTTTAAAATAGAGGTGACGTTGTTGACCCAAAAAAATACTAGAAATTTTATATACCTCTCAATGATTGTATTTTCTATGGTTATGAACACTCTTGCTCCTCTCATGACTTCCATTCAAGAAAGATTTTCTGTTTCCATAACTATTTCTTCTTCGTTACCGTTTATAAGTACCTTTGGTACTATGCTATCTAATTTTATAGGTAGTTTTTTTATCGCCCAGATAGGTTATAAAAATTTTTTGACAGGTGGTTTTATTGTTCAAATTTTGGGTTTGTTTTTATTTGCAACTGCATTTAATTTTCCTATGGTTGTATTATCAGTTTTCTTATTGGGGGTAGCCACAGGAGCTACTTTTATGACTTTAACCTCTGCTTTTTCTCACCTAGACAGAGAAATCCAAAATTTTGGATTTTTAAATGCAAGTTTTGGAATTGGAGGTATAATAGCCCCCCTTTTGGTCAGCTTATTTTTAGTTATGAACTTAGATTTTAGATTTGTGTATTTTATTCACTTAATTTTAATTTCTTTACTTTGGGTTTTTGTTTTAATTTATAAACCGATTCAAAACATAAAGTATGAGGCGATTAAATTTAAGGAAGCCACAGGTATAATAAGAAAAAGATTTGTTTATTTATCATTGTTGATATTTTTATTCTATTCCGGAAGTGAAATTGGCATAATAACATGGAGCGGAAACCTTTTCCATAATGTTTTTAACTATTCTAAAGAATTTTCATCTGTAATTATAAGTTTGTTTTGGGTAGTTTTTACATTCGGTAGGGTTATTACCGAGTTTTTAAACAGAAAATTAACGGAATTAGGTACCATTTTGTACTTCTCTATTTCTCTTATAATGAGTCTTGCATTGTTACTAATATTTCGACACTTTATTTTCTTTCTTTTCATTGGTTTTAGTCTAGCTGCTATTTTTCCAAGTATTCAAAAATACACCAATCAAAATCTCCCAAAGAGAATCTTAGGGATGTACAATGGGTTGGCTTTTGGTTCTACTGGGATTGGGGCTATGATAATAGCAACTTCTATGGGGGTAATTGGTGATATTAATTTTAATATCTCCTACGCCATTCCTTTTTTAACTTTTGCTGTCATCATTTTTATCACCCAAAAATTGGGTAAGGAAAAATTAGATAATGGAAATTGAAATTAAGAAGCGTACCCAAAGGGGGGGAAGATGAAATATTCTAAGATAAAAACTGGTTGCATAGACGGTTTTAAAGTAGAAAATATCTTAGTAGAAATCGACGTAAACTCTCGTTCTACCCAACAAACATTTAAAATAGTAGGGATGCCCTCCACATCAGTTTTAGAAAGTGAGAAGCGAGTTACTAGTGCCATTAGAAATACTGGGTTTACCATCCCCAACGGATCTATAGTTGCGAATCTTTCACCCACCTCTATGAGAAAAGATGGTTCACATTTTGATTTACCAATTGCCGTATCCTTGTTGGAGGCTTCAGGCCAGATAAAAGAATTAAGTGAAGATTACTATATATTTGGTGAACTTGGTTTGAATGGAGAAGTTAGACCAGTTTCTGGGATATCTCTTTTCTTGATGTACATAAAAGAAAGAAATCAACAAGCAAAATTCATAATTCCACGTGGAAATCAGGGGGAGAGCAAGTTTGTAGCAAAGAATGAGGTTGTTGTTATAGATAGATTGAAGGATATCGAAAATATATCTCTGGGTATCTTGGATGAATACTCCCCTAAGTATGAGGATATTGTACAACAATCCTATAATTTAGATTTTCATGAAATCAAAGGTCAGATCTTTGCCAAAAGGGGAATAGAGATAGCAGCCAGTGGGTTTCACAACGTTTTAATGAGAGGATCTCCCGGTTCAGGAAAGACAATGATCGCAAAAAGGGTTCCAACAATATTACCAGATATGACTAAGGAAGAAATTATCGAATCTACAATGATTTATTCAGTTGCTGGATATATGAACACGATAATCGACAAAAGACCCTTTAGATCTCCTCACCATACGGCCTCAAGTGCTTCAATAATAGGAGGAGGAGCCGTTCCAAAACCGGGTGAAATAAGCTTGGCTCATAATGGAGTTTTATTCATGGATGAATTCCCTGAATACCGTACAGATGTAATTGAGTCCCTAAGGCAGCCTCTAGAAGATGGAGAAGTGACAGTAACAAGGGCAAAATCTGTTGCTAATTTTCCTGCCAGATTCATGCTTATAGCCTCCCAAAACCCATGTCCATGTGGATATTACGGAGACAAAGAGATAGAATGTACATGTAGTTTGAACCAAATCTTAAATTACAACAGAAAAATCTCAGGGCCCATATTGGATAGAATAGATATAAGAATAGATACACCGAGGGTAAGAATAGATGAACTTATGTCCAAAGAAGATGGAGAGAGCTCCGAAAAGATAAAAGAAAGAGTTTCAAAGACTTTCCAAATACAGATAAAAAGGCAAAACAAATTGAATGGAAAACTTAGTAATAAAGAATTGAAGAAATTTGCTGCTCTTTCTGAAAAAGCTGAAGACTTTCTAAAACAAGCTGCAATTAATTTGAAATTAACCGCAAGGTCTGTAAACAGGGTAGTACGAATTTCTCGAACAATAGCGGACACTTTTGATTCAAAGAATGTGGAAATAAGTCATGTTTCTGAAGCTCTGAATTACAGGGGGAGAAAAATCATATGAGAAAAATATCTTCTTTTTTTCTGTTACTTTTGTTGCTATTAAGCTCAGTTTATGCTAATTCACAAGAATTAATAACAATACCAGATATAGAAAACCTAGAAAAATCAAAAGTTTCTTCTATATTGGATGGAGACACAATTAACACTTACCAATACGATGAAAGTATCAGGTTGATAGGGATAGACGCTCCAGAGACCAAAGCCGGTAGTAAGCCCATTGGTGAGTATGGCTATAAGTCGTACCAATTTGTTAGGGATAGACTAATAAATATTGCAAAAAGAAACGTATATTTAGAGTTTGATGATGATAAGTTTGATAATTATGGAAGAGTTTTGGCTTATGTTTATTATGAGGATGAAGAAGGTAACTTAGTATTATTAAACGAAGAAATATTAAAAAATGGATTAGCAAGACCTTTGTTTTACGAAGACACTTCAAAAAAGCAAGAAATATTTGTTAAAGCTTATATCCAAGCGTATGAAGATAGAAAAGGGATCTTTGAAAATTACGATGATGAAAGCATAGTGGTGGAATCTGATGCCTTAACTCAAAAGGATTTAGGTAGAATGAGGTGGGTGAAGGTCAAAGTAAAGGATGTTATAAAAGAAGGCGAAAATTATTACAAAATTATCTCTGAAGGCGAAGATTTTTACTATGGAATAAGAAAACAGGAGTTTGATGCTTTTTTTGATGGTTACGATATCTATGATTTAGTTGGGGAAGAAGTTATGTTCTGGGGAGAAATATGGTTTGATAAGCGAACTGGGCAATACGAAATACTGGGAAGGGCTCCTTTTGAGATAAAAAGATTTGTGAATGGAGTGCAGGGAGAAGAAGGGGATAAACAGTATGGGTAAATATTTTAAAAAAGTAGTAGGAGAAAAATGCTTTTTGTCACCAGTTAATCCTGACGATTTTGAAAAATACACGGAATGGTTAAATGACCCAGAAATATCAGAAAACATGATGGTAGAGGATAATATTATTTCTTTGCTTAAAGAAAGAGACATTTTAGAAAAAATGGCTAAGGGCAACGATGTTTTTTTTGCCATAGTGGATTTAGAAACGGAAGAGCTGATAGGTAATTGTGGGTTGCATGACATTAATAGAATTAATCAATCGGCTGTCCTTGGAATTTTTATTGGGAATAGAGAATATCTGTCTAAAGGATATGGTACCCAAGCCATTAAGTTGCTTTTGAATTATGGATTCAACGTTTTAAATTTAAATAATATCATGTTGGAAGTTTTTGAATATAACAAAAGGGCAATAAGATCTTACCAAAAAGCTGGATTTAAAGAAATAGGTAGGCGAAGGCAAGCAAAGTTTTTTAAAAACAATAGATTCGATATAATATTTATGGACATTTTGAGAGAAGAATTTCTTGAAATAAAAGATGCGAAAGGAGCATTAGGGTGAAAGATTTGGACAATATCGAAAAATTTACCACTGGTGAAGAAATATCTAATGCCGTTATACACGGTATAGGGGCACTGTTGAGTATAGCTGCTTTAGTGTTATTGGTAGTTTTTTCAGCGATTCATAGACAACCTTGGAGTATATTTAGTTCGGTTATATATGGTTCATCGTTGATCATTCTTTATTTATCTTCAACACTATATCACAGCTTTCAACGTAAAAAAATAAAAGATCTTTTTGAGATCTTCGATCATTCGGCAATTTATATTTTAATAGCAGGTACTTACACACCTTTTGCACTAATTACGTTGAGCGGAAGGCTAGGTTGGATTATATTTTCTGTGGTATGGGTTTTGGCAGCTATAGGCATTATTTTTAAAATATTTTTCGTTAAAAGATTTAGGATTCTTTCAACAATTTTATACATAGCCATGGGATGGTTAGTTGTATTTGCTATGGAACCTTTAGTTACAAACTTGGATTTCTGGGGAGTCTTTTGGTTGGTCATAGGAGGCATTCTTTACACAGTTGGGACCATATTTTACCTGTGGAGAAAAATCCCATACCACCATGCTTTATGGCATTTGATAGTACTTGCAGGAAGCATATGCCACTTTTTCTCAGTGTTTTTTTATGTTATATGAGTCTCAGGAGTTTAAAACTCCAAGTGCCAGAGCTGCCAATTTCGATTGATCGTTGTCGGCTCTTGATACTAATACTATGGGAGCCTTTGCTCCCACTACAATCCCTGCCACGTTTCCTCCTGAAAAATATACAGCAGATTTTCCTAACAAGTTCCCCGAATGGATATCTGGAACAATTAAAATATCTGCTTTACCTGCAACCTCACTGTTTATATTTTTAATCTTGGCAGCTTGTTCGTTTATAGCGTTATCAAGGGCAAGAGGACCATCGACAACACAACCTTTTATTTGGCCTCTCTTGTTCATTTGGGCCAATATAGCGGCATCTACTGTCTCGGGCATATCGGGATTAACTACTTCAATCGCCGCTAATAAAGCTACCTTGGGAGTTTTTATTTCAAGGTTCTTGGCTACTTCAAGGGCGTTGTATATAATTTGAACCTTTTGCATTAAATCTGGGTGGATTATCATTCCACCATCGCTTATCAAAAGTAATCTATCCAAATAAGGTGTTTCTACTACAGCAACATGAGAAAGCAAATTTCCTGTTTTTAATCCCCATTCGTTGTTTAAAACAGCTTTTAACAACTCAGAGGTTTTTATCTTACCCTTCATAAGCAGATCAGCAGCTCCACTTGAAACGAGGCGAACTCCTTTTTCTGCTGCTTCATGTGGAGTTTCTGCGTCTATAATGTCAAATTCCTTTCCAACAATTTCCAAATTTTTTTTAATTTCTTCTTTATTTCCAACCAGGACAGGGTTTGCGAACCCTTCTTCACTCGCCTTTGATAAAGCCTTCAAAGCTTCAATATCTTCAGCACAGACAAGAACGACGTTCTTTGTTGGTTTGGACTTTGCTCTGTTCAACAATTCTTCAAAGTTTTTCATGAAAGAGTCCTCCTTTGTTGACTATACTAAGCATTTCTTTGAGAAGCTTCTTCAATTACAGGTTTTTTCCAGTTCCCAAAAACTAGAAAACCTAAGGCTAATACAAGAGCAGAGAAATTACTTATTATCATAGCGATGAAAACACCTATGTACCCGTGAGTCTCAGCTAAGAAAAAAACCAAAGGTACCCTTATTCCCCACAATCTTACCATATCTATAATGGTCGATTGTATCGTATGTCCTGTACCTCTTAAAGTACCAAGAAAGACAGAAACTAAGGAGAAGAACGGAAGTGAGAAAGAAACATATCTAAAAAATTCCTCTCCCACTTTAATTACTTCAGGATCGTTTATGAAAAATTTCGTTATATTGTGACCAAATAAAAACATAACCATTGAAGCACTACCAACGATCAGTAAAGTTGCCAAAGAAGCTTTTCTAACTGTTTCCTCAGCTCTTTCAGGTTGGTTTGCACCTACATATTGACCTGTCATAGTAACCGTTGCCAAAGATATTCCCATAGCGAACATAATTATTAAATTGTTCATTCTATTTCCAATTCCATATCCGCTAATAACGATAGGCCCAAATTGTGCGATAACTCCCATAATTATAGCAAATCCTATAGCTGTAAAAGTTTCACCAATAGAAGAAGGTAATCCAACCGATAACACTTTTTTTATAAGTTTTGGATCAGGGACAAAATCATTGGAATGTAATTTAAACCCCTTTCTACCTTTGAGCAATACAAATAGAAATACAACAGACATAATAACTTGAGATAACATAGTTGCTAGTGCTGCACCAAATACGCCTAAATTGAATTGAAAAATGAAAAGAGGGTCAAGAATCACATTCAACAAGATTGATATACCGTTGTATTTCAGGGCTATAAATGAATTTCCCCATCCCCTAAATATACCCGCTACCGTTTGCATTAAAAAAATGAAAGGTAAACTAAATGCCATTATTTTTAGATACGTATTACTAAGTTCGAATATGTTTTTATCCAATCGTAAAAGAGATAATAATTGCTTGCTAAAGATCAACACTATTGCCATAATGGCTAAAGCCACAAACGTCATTACCAAAATAGTTTGCGCTGCCGATTTTTCAGCTCTTCTTTGATCGCCGTATCCTGTATATTGGGCTATCAAAGAGGTTCCAGCGTAGGAAAATCCTGTGGCAAAAGAAAAAAAAACAAATATCAGAGGCCAAACTACGGTAGGAACAGATAATTCCAAAGGGCCTAACTTTCCCAAAAAATATGCATCAGTTATATTATATATCGCATGCATCATATTTGTCAAAATGATTGGCCAGGCTAAGGTAAATAAAGCTTTCCATATGGATGTTTTTAAAACGTCAACTTTTCCTGTATCTTTGATTTTCATTCGTTATCACCTTTAGTGTGAAAATTAATTCGCTATCCTTATTAATATTTTATCAAATTATTTGGGATTTGGGTTAAAATTAAAGGTATATATTTTAAGCTTTGTAGTTAGATATTATTAAAAAATAAATAAGAAAAAGGCGTCCATAAAAAAGGACGCCCAAAATGAAGATAAAGTTTTTATCTTTGAATACTAACTAATCTTAGACCTATTCTTCTTCTTGATTTATCAATGCTTATTATTTCTACTTCCACAATATCGTTTATTTGCACAATATCCGTAGGATGAGCTACAAATTTTTCAGAAAGGTTTGACTTATGAATCAAGCCGTTTTCTTTTATTCCCAAATCTACAAAAGCACCAAAATCAGTAATGTTAGTTATTTTACCTGATAATCTCATACTTTCTTTTAGATCTTCAAATTTTAGGATATCATCCATAAGTTGAGGTTCAGGCATTTCATCCCTTGGATCTCTGCCGGGCTTTTGAAGTTCCTTCAGTATATCGATCAATGTATATTCCCCAATTTCCAATTCTTTCGATATTGATTTAAGATTTTCTTTTTCGTTTAAAAGTTGAGAAACTTTTAATTTTAATGGGTCCAATTTTTCTTTGATTTTTAGATCATCCAAGGTGTAGCCAAGTATATTTATTAATTTCTCGGCTGGTTCATAACTTTCTGGGTGTATGCCCGTCATTTCTAGCGGGTTTTCCCCATCTATTATTCTCAAAAATCCTGCACTTTGTTCAAAAGCTTTTTCTCCAAAGCCTTTTACCTTGAAGAGATCGGCTCTTTTTTGGAATGGGCCATTCTTTTGACGGTATTGGACAATTTTCTTTGCTAGGCTACTGGTTATTCCTGAAACGTATTCTAATAAAGAATATGAGGCTGTGTTTAAATTAACACCAACGAGGTTAACCACGCTTTCCACAGTTGCGTCGAGCTTCTCTTTCAACTTTTTTTGGTTGACATCGTGCTGATACTGGCCTACACCTATTGATTTGGGGTCTATTTTCACAAATTCCGCAAGAGGATCTTGTATTCTTCTTCCTAAACTTATAGCTCCTCGGACAGTTACATCATATTCCGGGAACTCTTCCTTCGCTAGCCTAGAAGCGGAATAAACAGAAGCTCCAGATTCATCGACGAATATATATTTAAGATCCAAATTATTTTTCTTTATTAAGTCAACGACGAATTGCTGAGTTTCTCGTGAGGCGGTCCCGTTACCTATTGCTATTAGATTTATATTATGTTTTTGAATTAAACTCATCACAATTTTCTCGGAGTTTTCTATATCATTTTGTGGAGGAACGGGGAATATCGTATCGTTAGCGAGAAAATTTCCCATTTCATCCAATACCACAACTTTACATCCCGTTCTGAAACCAGGATCAATTGCTAAGACCCTTTTGTTTTTTAAAGGAGGGGTTAGTAATAATTGCCTGAGATTTTTGGCAAAGAGATCTATGGCCCCTTCTTCTGCTTTTTCTGTTAAGTTTTGTCTTATTTCTCTTTCTATTGAGGGGTTTAACATATTTGTGAAACCATAGTTCAAACCTTTGGATATAATTTCATCGCAGATCTCATTTCCTGTTTCGTATTTAGTTTTTTCTTTATCAAGCCACTCGTCATCAATAATTAATTTTACATTTAAAACTTTTTCTTTTTCGCCCCTGTTTAAAGCTAAAACTCTGTAATTTGGAATTTTTGAAATTTCTTGTGTGAATTCGTGATACATATCGTACTTTGTGGCTTCTTCTATAAACTCTTTCTTTTTTTCAGAGTGAATTTTTCCGAATTTTTCGTAATACTTTCTTAGACTTTCCCGATTGTCTTTGTTATGGGCAAAGGTTTGACCTATTATGTAGGAAATTCCTTCTACCACTTTGTCTATATTATCGTATTCCTCAGATACAAATTCTTCTAATTCATCTAAAGATTTGATATTACCTAACAACACTTTGTTTGCTGCAGGTTCAAGACCAGCTTCTATAGCTTTGTCGGCATTGGTTTTCTTTCTTTTTTTGTAAGGAAGATACAGATCTTCCAATTCAGTCATCTTTTTGGTGTTGATGATCTTTTCTTTTAGTTCATATGTTAATTTGCCTTGCTCTTCGATGCTTTTTAAGACAGTTTTTTTGTAGTCTTCTAAGTGTTGGTAATATTTAAGTAATTCTTCTATTCGTCTAATCTTTTCTTCGTCTAAATTACCCGTTCTTTCTTTTCGGTACCTGCTGATAAAAGGTACGGTGTTTCCCTCATTTAATAATTCTACAGTGTTTTCAGTTTGAAATTGTTTTATGTTCAGATCTTCTGTTATTGTTTTGATTATATCCAATACTTTTACCTCCAAGAAACAATGTATTTTGCTGTTTTTAGAACGCTAAATAATCTCTAATTTACGATAGAAAATTTGTAAATTGTTGTTGAAGAGTAAACTTCTGAGGGTCTTAAAATTGTGGAAGGAAAGTTTTTCTGGTTTGGAGTGTTTGGGAAATGCTGTGTTTCCAAAGCTATTCCAGAATATTTTCCGTAGTGTTTTCCTTCTTTTCCGTATGTATCAACAAAATTACCTGTATATACTTGAATCCCAGGCTCGGTTGTGTATATCTTCATCACTCTTCCACTTGTGGGTTCAACCAACCTTACAGCTAAGGATATTTTGCTATTTTCCTTGTTTAATACGAAATTATGATCTATTCCTTCTAATGGAGAATCTTTCAGATCTTTGAGCACCTCACCGAGAATTTTTGGGACTGTAAAATCAAAAGGTGTGTTTTTGACACTTTTTATTTCTCCAGTGGGGATTAACGTTTCATCTACAGGTGTATAATAATTAGCAAAAAGTTCTAACTGGTGATCAAAAATATTTCCTCTACCTTCTCCTGCTAAATTAAAGTAACTGTGATTTGTCAAATTTATAATAGTGGTTTTATCAGTAGTTGCGGTATAAGAAATCTTAAATTCATTATCGTTGTTTAATGTGTAAGTAACGCTTACACGTAAGTTTCCTGGATAACCCTCTTCACCATCGTGGCTTAAACGCTTGAACCGAACAGAAGGTCCTTCAACGGTTGTAAAAGCTGTAGCTTGAAATATTTGCTTTTGAAAACCCTTGACTCCCCCATGAAGATGGTTTGAATTATTGTTTTGAGCTAAGGTGTAGTTTTTACCTTCAAGTGAGAATTGTCCGTTTTTTATCCTATTTGCATGTCGTCCTATTGTAGCGCCGAAAAATGGATTCTGTGGGTTAGGTTTTTCGTAATCTGAAACCGTGTCGAAGCCTAAAATTATATCTTCAAATTCTCCTTTTTTATCAGGTAAGTACAAAGAAACCAATGTAGCTCCATAATTTGTTACTTGTAAGGTAACTCCCTTTTTGTTTCTTAATGTGAATAGAGTCACCGGGGTCCCTTCTACTGTGTATCCCCATTGATTTTTTTCAATATATCCTAAACTTGACACTCAATATCCCCCTTTTATTTTTCTGGTTGCTAAAATATTATATCATATGGGGGGATACATTGTCAGGAAACTGCATTAGATCATAATTAATTGTCATCGAAATAGGCTAGTCGTTTTTGTGGCGTTTGTATTTGTTTTGTATAGTATACTCAATGAAAGTTTAAAAAACAAAGTTTAAAAAACGTCGAATTCTTACGTATTAAGCGAGGTGAAAGGACGGTGAAAGAAGTACATTTTTTTTGGCATAGTTTTGATTTTATTATTCACTCTGCCTGTTTGTGTAGTTCTACCAGTGGAGCAAGGTGAAAACTCAGTAGAAGAAAACATAATAGTAACAGCAGGAAGAGAAGGGATAAATATATTCGATGTAAATGATCCAAAGCATTTGTCCCGCTTTAATTTGGACTATAGAGCAAGAAATGTTTTTGTAAAAGATAAATATTCATACTCGTCGGGGGCGAAAAATGGATTAGTGATATGAAATTCATAGAGAGGCCAAAACTACGGGACCAAAATGACGAAATTAAAGGATTAGAAAGGAGCAAAGCTAAAGCGTAAGACTAAAACACTGATAAATAAAGGAAAAGAAAGGGATGTAGTGACACTTTTGAAAAACAGATAAAGCAAAAAACGCCTTTTTTCAATTATTCATACCTGTTTTAGAATTCTTACGTTTTTGTAACTGTCAAACTCAGGAGAAAGAGAAAATAAAAATTTACGTTAAGTTAATATTTCTTGCAGATACTATTAGTGGAGATGAGAAAATTAGAGAAATTGGAATTTACTAGAGAACAAGTAGTTCTCTATCCTGAGTTAGAATTAAAATTCCGTCATTAAAAATTGCCAATACTAAATCTTCCCCCAATTTATCGCCAGCGGAAAGCTTTATAAGTTCATCAAAGAAATAAACAAACCCCGCATTTCTTCCTTCTGAATCTATGAAAAAACCCGAGAATTCTACCCCTTCTTTTTGATATTTAGGCAAGTTATCTTTTTGTGACCATAGATCTAATAAGTCAATTTTTAAAGGTTCGAAAATGTTTGAGCTTTTTATATAAAATTTATTATCTTTAACATCCTTAGAGGTATACTCAAAATTAGGGTATGAAAAGGATGTTGAGATATCAAAATTATCCACAAGTTCAAGAAAAGAATCGTTATTTCTTTTTATAGTCATATTTTCCACCAGGAGGTCTGAAGTTAAAATATTTTCTAACTCATTTTGTAGAGATTCTGATGTGAAATTGCCTTCTATTTCTGAAACGGTATGGAGAGGGGATTTTAGCGTCGGTGCTTCAATTTCATAATTTTTTATATACACTAAAGTTATAATCAACAAAAGAATAATGAATAGATACTGTTTCATTGTTTGACTCCTTGTTCTTTAATTTCAAGAATAACGTAATATTTGGTTCCCATATTGATTTTGGTCCGTTCAGATATGGAGTACTTACTCTTTATTTTTTGAGTTGGTTCTATAAAGGTTGCAACTTTTGCAGATAGCCCATTGGCCAAGGAGTAGTTGAGTTCTATTAAATAAAAGTTGTTATCTGTTAAGAAGTCAAAAAATTCACGTATATCGGTTCTTTGGTTGGAGACTTTGTAAAGGTAGTTGTTGTAATTATAATTTAAGTTGTTTTGCATCCTTTTGATATTCAGATATTCTTGATATTTGCCATAACTTTCAACAACTAGAAGAACCAAAAGTAAAATTATGGTTGCTATTAATGTGTATTTCAGAAATTTTCTAACGTTAGATTCTAAAAGGAACAATTCTTTTATCCTCCATATATTTTATTGCTAGATCTTTCAATTCTTGGTTATTAAAAAAGTATGTTGGTTTTTCATCAACTATTATTCCTGAAAATGCGAATTCTTTGTTTCTAATGAACTCATAGTTGTAAAAATCGGTACCTAAAACGTATCTACCTTCTTTGAATTCCAAAACTTTTTTCAAAAGAATGGATTGAACCGGTAGAATAGTGTCAAA
Source organism: Petrotoga sibirica DSM 13575 (assembly GCF_002924625.1). Classification (GTDB taxonomy): domain Bacteria; phylum Thermotogota; class Thermotogae; order Petrotogales; family Petrotogaceae; genus Petrotoga; species Petrotoga sibirica. Next base: position 55,892 of record NZ_JAHC01000018.1, read on the forward strand.
GAATACAGATCTTTTTGATTTTTTATAATCAATAGCATCGATTACCAAAAAATATTCTTTATCAGAAGAATGTATCTTTTTAAATGTAATTTTTTTATCGGTTGTTTCTTGAAAATATATTTTTCTCAGTTGAAATTCGTTTTCAAATGGTTTAATAAAACAGTCTATATGATTTATACATACTTTTTTCCCTTTGTATTTGAGCTTAATCATAACATTCCCCCAAAGGCTTGAAGATAGATCATGGATTGGTGAGTGCACCTGTGACTGGAACAACGTTGAATATGGTTTTGCCTTCACTGTTTACAATTCTACCTCCCCTTCCTGCTATTTTTCCAAAGCTCCATAATAGATTTTGGCTGCTTTGATCTTCTATTCTGTATCTTATATCGTAAGTCACTATTTTTAATTTCCCCTGTACTATTTGAGAGCTTATGATTCCGTTTAAGTTGTTATCCTCTCCGTAATGGGTGGATGCGCTTCGTGTTTTATATACCACCTCCGAAGCTATATATCTTTCTGTAAGAGATGAAAAGTATTTTTGAAGCGGATATACCGTAAAAAAAATTACAGAAGAGAACAAAATTATTTCGATACCTAAAGAAACTAGTACTTCCATAAGTAAAAAACCTTCCTTATGAGATTTAGAATGTACCACCCATTTCAAAATTCATCCCCCCTAAGTAGACATTGGAATAAATTTCAAATGCCAAACTCAAAATTATAACGGATAAAAATATTATAAGCACAGGTTCGATCATTTTCATAATCTTTTCTGAAGCTGTTTTAAATGTTGAATAATAATAGTTTTCTAAGAAGTCAAATACCTCTTTATAATTTCCTTTCCTCTTTGAGACGCTCATTGTTAAAGAAAATTCTTTAACGTCTTTGATTTTTGAAAAAACCTCCGTAAGATCTTTCCCTTTTTCTATATCCAAATAGACTGTTAAGAAAGTGGATGATATATACTGTGAATTCGTATTAGAAAGGACAATTTCTAAGGCGGTGTATATTGTGAGACCGTTTTTTAAAAGTAAGTTAACGTTCCTTGTGAATTCATGAAGTATGTAATTCTTGTACAAGGCCTTTAAAAACGGAATCTTTGTCCAAAAAATATCGTTTCCCTTGCCTATCCAAAAAGTTATCAACCCTAAGAAGAAAAATGTCAACATACTTATCAACATGTAAGTTGATAAGTTAAGATTAATGTCGTATCCTAAAAGAGTAGAAAACTGTGGAATAACCCAGAAATTTAGAAGAAAAAGCAAAACCAAAATTGATGAAAGAATTAGGAGAGGATAAATTAATGATTTTTCGGCGGTAGACTTGGAGAGTTTCATATTGTTATAGTAATTTTTTAAATTGTATAAGTTTTTTCTTAAAACTATAGTTGTCTTTGATAAGTTTATTGTATGCCTAAAGTAGTTATCTATTTCTGGAAAATCAAATGCCGTTTTGTAATCTAAACCTTTCATTACTAAAAAATAACTTTTGAAAATAACACCTCTTATGAACTTATCAACCTGTTCGTTGAAAACTAAAAATTCCATTGCTTCAAAGAGTGTGAGACCCGAGTTTACAAGGAGGTACAGATTATCAACAAGGCTGATCATTTGATCGATATTGAATTTTTTAGTATCGAAATAAAAGTTATCAACATCAATGTTGATAACTCTAATATTGAGGTTAGTTAGAAGATCATAAATTTCTTCTTTATTTTTTACAAGTAATAGACATTCATATCTTTTATTTGATGATCTTTCCTCAATTTCCAACTTGTAAAGTTTTTTCACTTTTCCCCTTCTTTTTATGTTTTGAATTGTACCTTATTTTTTGATTTGATTTCTTCCATGATCAATTCGTAAAAGTATCTGCTTCTCATAACCTGAATAGATTTGTATAATCTTTGTATGGTTGAGGATTTGTGATAATTGTAGGGAGATTCATAGATTTCTATTTCTTCACCTTGATATTTTAATAATGAGTAGCAGGGTGTTCTTGAAAAGGAAGCGGTATTGTACCATCCTTGAAACGGTGGTCTAATACCAGGTAAAAGGGTAGAATAAAAAAGACTTTCTTGAATGGTGTTAATCTTTTTAGTTGATATTTCTTCAGTTTTTAAATTTATCAGTTCGATCTCTAAAGGAAAATTTAATTTGGTGTCTTCTTTTAATTGAAATTTATACTTTCCAAAATTTGAAGAAAGTTTGAGACAATTTTTTATGTTTCCAACAAAAAAGTAATCTTTGTCTAGGGTGTTTAAGTAAGGCTTTAAACTCTTTAAAGTTTGATGAAGGATCTTTTCTTTTTTGAGTTGAAAACAGGTGATACAAAATCCTGTGATACCATTTGTGATGATTGTATCGTAATAGGATAGATCTAAATCTTTCAAATTTTCAGCTGCTTTAATTCCTTGCCATCCAAATCCTCCACTTACTAAAATCATGATATTTTCTCCAAGATTTCTTCTTTTCTTTCTAAAACAGCTTTTCTCCCAGTATCTATTAAGGCTTGTGTTTGTGTGAAATCTAAAGTATTAAAGTCTTGTGTGGGCAATTCGATAAGTACGTTAGCAAACTTTTCCGTTAAATTATCGTATATATTTTCTCTTATTGAATCTATCCTATCAAAAGCTTGAGAGGCATTTTTTATTTCCTGGTATTTTATCTTCTTTGTTAAGAGTTTTAGGGCGATGATTTTATCTGCACCAAGTTTTTTAGCTGTTAGGATAGGTAGCTTTTCCAAGGATCCACCATCTATGTATTTGTTACCGTTTATTTTAACGGGCTTGAATGCACCAGGCATCGCCATACTAGCTTTTAAAGCCGGGAACAAAGGTCCTTCATCAAAGATTACCAAATCTCCACTTTCCATTTTTACGGTGGTACAATAGAATTTAATTTTCAAATCTTCAAAGGTAATATCTTTAAATACCTTTTTTAAAATATAAAAATAAAGAAAAGAGGGTAAAGTTGATGGAAGCAAGTTTGCACCAATGCACGTCAAAATAGGAGGTATTTTGCGCGATGCAGGTACTTTATTAATAAAAGTAGCTTTTTGTAACCTTAAAGCATATTCATATAGTAATTTGGAGTCCCCTAAAAGGGCATACCCAGCACCTACAAGTGCACCAATACTTGTACCAACAACGATATCAAATTTAATTCCCATTTTTTCAAGTTCTAACAGTGCTCCAACGTGGGCAGCACCTTTAGCCCCACCTCCAGATAAAGCTATCGCAAGCAATCTTAAACCTCCATAAAATTGCTTATGTGTTCTATCACTTCTTTTACCTTCTTAACATATTTTCCTCCGGCTTGTGCGAAAGTTGGTCCACCGCCTCCACCACCACCTAAATAGGAGGCTATTTTTCTTGCAATGTTTCCGGCGTGAAATTTTTTAGAGATGTCTTTGGATACCTTTACTACCAAACTTACTTGATCGTTGTTACTCTTGTTGAAAAGGATCACAACGCCTCTACCCAACTTTTGAAGTAGGATATCGGCTGTGTTGGCATGAACGTCTTTTTCCAAGTTTTCTAACTGAGCTACTACCACCTTTTCGCCTTCAATGATTTGTGGGGTTTGGGCTAATCTTTCTATATTTTTTGTGGCTAATTGAAATTGAAGTTGTTTAATTTCCTTTTCCTGATTTTTGATAGTTTTTAAGATGGATTCGATTTTATCTAGAATCTGATCCCTTGATGAATCCAACATGTTAGATAAATTAGTTATAATACTTTCCATTTCTGTAACATAGTTAAGGCTTTCAAAACCTGTAATAGCTTCTATTCTTCGAACTCCTGAAGAGATGGAAGATTCCTCCAGAATTTTGAAGATTCCTATTTCTCCTGTGTTGGAAACATGTGTGCCTCCACAGAGCTCTCTTGAGAAATCGTCTATTTCCACAATTCTTACCACTTCTCCGTATTTTTCTTCAAATAAGGCTATAACATCCATATTTTTTGCTTCTTCTAAGCTTTTTAGGTATATGTTTACAGGGATAGCTTTTTGTATTTGTTCGTTTACAAGGTATTCGATTTGCTTTATTTGATCTTGGGTCAAAGGTTCATAATGTGTGAAATCGAATCTTAATCTTTCCGGAGCTACATATGAACCAGCCTGCCTTATATGTTCTCCAATTACTTTTCTTAGTGCAGAATGTAAAAGATGTGTTGCCGTATGGTTTTTCTCTGTGGCTTTTCTCTTTTTTTCATCAACTTTTAGAAATACTCTTTCTCCGTTTTTTATACTGCCTTTTTTTATTTTTACTAGGTGAGATATTATCTCATTTCTTATAGGTGTAACATGTATAACTTCAGCTTGGAATGATTCATTGTAGATAATACCCTTATCAGAAACTTGCCCTCCCCTTTCTGCATAAAAAGGTGTTTTTGAGAAAAATAGTTCAATTTCTTCACCTTCTTGAGCTTGTTGGACAATACTGTCTCCTTTGAGTATAAGCTGGACTTCTTCAGTCGAACTTAGTTTATCATAACCAATAAATTCAGTTAGAGTCAAAAATTTATCGATTTCTTTGTAAATTTGTTTAGTTGTATCATACTCCACTTTACCCGAAGCTGCTCTTGCCATCTCTCTTTGTTTGTTCATCAGTTCTGTGAATTCTTTTTCATCAACTTCTATCCCTTTTTCGGATAATATCTCTTTTGTGAGATCCAAAGGAAATCCGTATGTATCGTAAAGTTCGAAAGCGATTTTTCCAGATAATGTGGCTTGGTTGTTTAAGTTTTGAATTATGTTGTTTAATCTTTCCATCCCTTTTTCCATCGTTTCAAAAAACTTTTCTTCTTCCATAGAGGAAATATCTTTAATTAAACCTTCTTTTTCGATAAGTTCCGGATAGATTTTTCCCATTTTTTTAATTACTGTTTCAAGAATACTGTTTAAAAATGGCCCTTTTGCTCCTAACAAAGCTCCGTGCCGTACAGCCCTTCTTATTAATCTTCTTAAAACATAGCCTCTTCCTTCATTTGATGGTATAATTCCTTCAGATATTAGAAATGCAATTGCTCTTGAATGATCAGCTATTACCTTTATTGATACATCTTTACCTTTATTTTCTCTGAATTTTACACCAAAGATTTGTTGTATTTCTTCTATTGTTTCCTTGAATAAATCGGAATCAAAATTATCATATTTACCTTGAGTAACTGCACAGATTCTTTCAAAACCCGCCCCAGTATCAATGTTTTTTCTTGGTAAAGGAGAAAGGTTTCCGTTTTCATCGGAATAATATTCAGTGAAAACTATGTTCCAAATCTCGACAAAACGCCCACAATCGCATGCAGGAGTACAGTTTTCTTGATCAGGGCAATTTTCGGTATACCCTGTGTCAAAGTATATTTCTGAACAAGGACCACATGGGCCGGTTGGACCCGCAGGTCCCCACCAGTTTTCTTCTTTACCGAATCTTAGTATTTTATTTTCCGGTATCTTGATATCGTCTTTCCAGATATTAAAAGCTTCATCATCGGTTTCATACACAGAAGCCCATAATTTTTCGGCTGGAAGTTCTAATTCTTCTGTTAAAAATTCCCAGGCCCATTTTATAGCCTCTTTTTTGAAATAATCCCCAAAAGAAAAGTTCCCTAACATCTCAAAAAAGGTGTGATGTCTGGGGGTTCTTCCAACATTTTCTATGTCGTTTGTCCTTAAACATTTTTGACACGTAGTTATTCTCGTATATGTGGGTTCAACTTTTCCCCAAAAGATTGGTTTAAAAGGGACCATTCCAGCCACTGTAAACAACAATTGGGGATCGTTGGGAATCAAAGAAGAACTAGGTAACCTTGTATGACCTTTTTTTTCAAAAAAATACAAGAACTTTTCCCTAATTTCATCAGAGGTGAAGTATTTCATATATTAAATCCTCCTAATTTTTTCAATTCATACTTGACTTTGAAAAATCTGAAACCTACTTTAAACCTTACTTCTAGGATTCGAAAATTTTTAAAATATCTCCATCATTCTTAGCTCCCCTTCACCCAAACATTAAGGGGTAAACCCCTTAAGATCCCCGAACACATTTGCTTCGCAAATAAGAATGAGGATGTTACTTCAGCATTATAAAGAACTATTTTGCACAAAGCTGCAAAAGGTAAACCCCTTAAGATCCCCGAACACATTTGTTTTGCAAATGAAAATATGGAAATTGTTTCTAAAGCATTATAAAGAACTATTTTGCACAAAGCTGCAAAAAGTCTCTGCTCTGTAACCCTTTTAAATCAGAATCTTATTTTTGAAAATCTTTTTATTTATAAAGGGACTGTTTTCTTTTTTTAACCTAATTAATATTTAACTACTAAATAAGCTGTATTATTATCTATAAGTATATTGTTGTTAATATTATTAAGCTCAGTTGCGGAAGGTGTACCATTCGTGTATTTTATTTTGATTTCTAAAGGGTTAGTCGAATCTAATTCTATATATTCTGGTTGAGAAGTTAAATAGCCCTCTAACAAGAGATCATTAATTGTTAATCCTTCTAGGTTGGGGTTATAAATACCATAGTTCATTACGGCAACTTGAACATTTTGCATTTCAGTTACTACTTTAATTGCGTTAGCTCGATTGATAAGTCCTCTAACTGATGGAATGGCAATACTTGCGAGGATCGAAATGATTCCCAAGACTATTAAAACCTCAACTAGTGTGAACCCTTCCTTAAATTTTTTGTTTTTCATTTTTTCCCCCTATATCCAAAGTATTCTCAACAAAAAATACCACATTGGGGTTACGATCAACAGACCATCAATTCTGTCGAGCATCCCCCCATGACCTGGTAGGATTTCCCCTGAGTTTTTTACATTATAATACCTTTTAATAGTTGATTCTGTTAGATCTCCAATGGTATCGAAGAAACCCACCATCAATGCAAAGATAATGGCCTGCAAAAAGGTTATTTTTTGAATAGCTCCAAAAAAAATCCCAATGGAATCAAATATAAGTATATAAGCAAAAGTGAAAAAGATGCCACCTAAAAATCCCTCCCAACTTTTTTTGGGTGAAAAATGTGGAGAAAGTTTATGTTTACCGAAACTCAATCCAAAAAAATATGCCCCAGCATCATAAGCCCATACTGCAGTTAATGCTAAAATCGCCATCCCTGGTCCATAGTTCAAATGAATCAAATAAAAGTTTGAAAGAAAAAAAGATACGTAGATAATGCTTAAAGCAGAAGATTCTATAAACCTTTTTGTGTATGTTATCTCTTTAACTAAAAGCATAATCGAAAATACAGACGCTACAAAAGCTAAGAAAAATATTCCTTCGCTTTCAAAAGGTAAAATTCCTCTATATTCAGCCTCTAAAGAGAATCCATATATAAGACTGGATGTTCCTACAATAAAAGTTAGTAAAAGCTTGATGAAACTATTTTTGACATCGCTTGTAAATAGTTCAATCAATTCAAAGGAAGCTAACATCACTATTGTTGTAACCAATCCTAAAAGGGTGGGATATGTTAGATAAGAAAAAATAACTATTGGTCCAATAATTACACCTGATAATACTCTTGTCCAAAGTTCTTTTTTATTCAATAGTTTTCCCCCATATCTTTGAATAATATAGCTCTTAGAAACTCTACAACTTTCTTTAGCTTTTTTGCACAAATCAGCAAAAGTGCTATGCCTTGTGACCCTTTTAAAATCAAGGTCTTATTTTTGAAAATCTTTTTATTTCTAAAGTGCCTACAACTTACTCGATAATTATACCGCCAAAGCGTCTTTCTCTTTTAGCATAATCTAAAAGGGCGTTTAGGTAATCATTATAAGAAAAATCAGGCCATAAAGTTTCTGTAAAGTACAGTTCGGAATAAGCAGATTGCCAAAGTAAGAAGTTACTTAATCTTTGTTCACCTGCGGTTCTTATTATTAAATCAGGATAAGGAACATCCGGTAAATAAAGGTTGTTGTCTATATCTTCTTTTGTAACTGTTGTCTTTTTATCTTCCAAAATTTTATTAACTGTATCTAAAATCTCTTGCCTCCCACTGTAATTCAAGGCAAGGATCAAATTGAAATCTTCATTATTTTTACTTATGTCTTCAATTTCTTTGCAAGTATTTATAAGACTTTCTGGTAGTTTGTTAATTCTTCCTAAAAATCTTACATTTACACCATTTTCTATAATTCGTTTAAGGTTATTTTCAAAGTATCTTATGAATAATTCGAATAAAAATTCTATCTCATTTTGTGGCCTTTTCCAATTTTCTTCTGAAAAGGTGTATAAGGTAAGATAATTAATTCCAAATTCTTTAGACCACTCGATAACCTTTTGAGCGATTTCAGCACCCTTTTGATGACCATAGTTTCTATCAAATCCACTTTTAGTTGCCCATCTTCCATTTCCATCCATAATTATACCAACATGAGTTGGTACCTTCGAAAGTTTCATATTTTATTTTCCACCTTTATGACTCCATAATCTCTTTTTCTTTCCTTTGGAATATTTTTTCTGCTTCTTCTTCTTTTTCTTTCAAGATATCTTGGATTTCGTCTTCAATTTTTTTTGCTTCATCCTCACTTAAAGAGCTATCGTTTTTTGTTTCTTTAACCTTTTTTATATCGTCTCTTCTTATGTTTCTTAAGGCCACTTTTGTTTCTTCTAGCATCTCTTTTACAGCTTTTACTAATTTTCTTCTTTCTTCAATAGTGGGATTTGGAAAAGACACCCTTACTACGTTACCATCATTTATAGCGTGAAAACCAAAATTAGAAGCGTTTATTGCTTTTTCTATGGATTCAAGCATCTTTTTATCCCATGGGGTGATCACAACGGTTCTTTCTTCTCCAACAGTTAAGGTTGCCACCTGGTTGATGGGAGTGGGCACACCATAGTAATCTACTTTTATGTCCTCAAAAATAGCGGTAGTAGGTCTTCCTGTTCTTACTCTTTTTAATTCGTCCTCGAAATGTTCAATAGTTTTTTTCATTTTATCTTCTGCTTCCTTCGCATAAGAACTTTTCTTTGCCATGGCTTCACCTCCGTAGAAAAACTTTAGATATGTTTTTATGCATAGATAAAACGTGATTCAGAAAATATTATATCACACCGAAGGGTTTTTCTAATATGATATAATTAAAAGTAAAAAAACACGAAAAGGGGTGAATTTTTATGAAAAAACATCTTATTGTAACTATTTTTGTTGTTTTGTCTATACTCTTTTTTTCAGCAGATTTAATTTCATCTTATCAGGATAGTTACATATTATCCAACAACTATTTGACAACTGGAATTTCCAAAGAAAATGGATATATCACCTTTTTTAAAAGTAATGAAGCGGCCCAAAGTCTTTTTAAAAACCACAAGATTCTAATTTCTGGCGTAGATTTCCAAAACAGCGTCATAGAAACTTCAAAATATTCAATCTCTTTCATTTATGATCAAAACGACTTCAAAGTGGTGAATACTTATACATTACAAGAGAAAAATCTCTTACTGAGTACTAGGATAACTAACAAAACGGAAACAAAAAAAAGAATCCAATTGAATGAAATAATAGATTACTCAGATACATTTCCTTTTTTTATAAAATCAAAGGTTTTAAATAACTATGTTTTACTTCTTCAACAAGATTATGGGAGCTTTGGATATTTCCCGGTTTATGATCAAACATTTCAAAGAGTTATAGCGAGCAATCAGATGGGTACAAGTATCTCATTTTTTGTCCTTGAACCTGGGGATGCTCTTGAATTTACAAGAGTTATAACGGTTGGTGAAAGTGTTAGCGAAATAGAAAAACAATATTACGATAAATTTGGTATTGATTATACAACAATCGAAAAAAATATAATATTGAGCAATGAAAAGTCCGCTAAGGGTATGAGGGTTGTTTTAGAAGATAAATTGGGAACGATTCAAGATGTCCAACTTGTTGATGAAAAAGGAAAAGCAAAATTTTATCTACCTTACGAGGAAGATTATGAGGATTTCCAAGTTAAGGTAGATTTTGGAAGTTTGAAAACCGAATCTGTCTCTCTTTTAGGGTCAGAAGATCTTTTGGTTCAGGTCCCAGAAAATTACTTTTTCTTTAAGCCTTTTCTCACTGATAAAAGGGAAGATGGTGTGATTATCAATTTCAGGATGGCTGTTCCTGCTAGATCAAATGTAGAAGTTTATGATTCAGGCAGTGAAATCATGGTATTTGAAATAACAAACAAATTTCCTTTAGAATACCATTACATAGAACTTTCTGGTTTGCAACCTAATTCTTTCTATGAATATGTGATAAATGTTGAGGATACTTATACTCTCAATGACGTCAAGACAGAAAAAAAGGCTTTTAAAACCAAGCATTTAGATGAAGATATTGATACTTTTCGATTTATAGTTTATGGAGATACCCAAATCTATGACGAAAGACACGCTTACATTGTTAATAGAATTGTAGAGGATTCTGATCTAAATACAGCATTTATTCTCAAACCAGGAGATCACACGGAAGAAGGCACATCAGAGAAGAGTTGGAGTATATTTTTTGAATCTGCATATCCCTTAAGTTCTCAAATTCCATATTACATGGTTTTAGGTAATCACGAGAGAAACAGTATACTTTATTATAGGGCATTCGAACTTCCGAGTGGAGGGGGAGATTATTCCAAGAGATGGTACTCTTTTGACTATGGAAACTCACATTTTGTCATCTTAGATTCTAATATTTTAGAATCTTCAAATCTATATGAAAAACAAATGAAATGGTTGGAAGAAGATCTTAAAAACAATAATGATAAAAAGTTTATCTTCGTGGCTTTTCATCATCCTTTTTGGACGACAGCTACGGAGTATGGCAACATGGAAGAAAACCTTCCAAACGGTCATTTCAACACAAAAAATTGGCTGCCTATATTTGAAAAGTATGGTGTTGATGTTGTAATAAACGGGCATATACATGCTTACGAAAGGCATTTCAAGGATGGAATTATGTTTATAACCAGTGGTGGGGGAGGGGCTAAACTAAATACAAATCATGGAGCAGATCCATTACCCTGGCATGTAAAGCATGTGCTTGGAAAACTTCACTACGTTATTTTTGATGTTTATGAAGATTCTATCAAGGTTACGGTAAAAGCAGTAGCGAGGGTTGATAATCCTCTTTTCCCGAACCAATACACTCCAATTGATGAAGTAATTGATGAATTCTACATATACAAAAAATGAAAGAGGGATACTTCCCTCTTTTTCATAATCTTACTAAACCTGAAAATCCCATAAAAGCCATGGACAGAAGTCCAGCTGTTATTAGCGCTAAAGCGGTACCTTGGAAAGGTTTTGGGACGTTATTTAGTTGCACTTTTTCTCTTATTGAAGAAAATATTATTAATGCCAGAGAAAACCCCAATCCAGAGGCAAAAGAGTTTATCAAGCTTTCGACGAAGGTGTAATTATTTTGTATGTTTAACAATGCGATTCCCAAAATTGCACAGTTAGTTGTTATAAGTGGCAAGTATATTCCCAAGGCTTCGTAGAGGGCTGGACTCGATTTTTTAATAAAAAACTCAACAAATTGAACAAGGACGGCGATTACAAGAATAAACACGATTGTTTTTAAAAATTCTACTCCAAGTATTATTAGTATCTGATTTAAAAACCAAGTTATTACTCCCGCTAACGTCATGACAAAAATAACTGCGATAGACATTCCAACAGCGGAGCTTTTGCTTCTAGAAACTCCTAAAAAAGGGCAAATACCTAAAAATCTAGTTAAAATAATGTTGTTAACTAAAGCGGCTGAAATAAACAAAAGGATTAGATTCATTTTTTAGCACCTGCCTTCTTCTTTTTGCTCTCTCTACTTATACCTATTGAATTGAACATTCCAAGTAAAAGTCCTAAAGTTATGAATGCACCAGGTGGAAGTATGAAAAGGTATAAATTAACTGCTTCTCCCCAAATAGGGAAACCAAATATTGTTCCGTTACCCAATAATTCTCTTACCGATCCCAATAATACAAGGGCGCCTGTAAAACCTAAACCGATTCCCAAGGCATCAAATATGGAATCTAAGACCCCGTTTTTCGATGCGAAGGATTCTGCCCTTCCCATAATGATGCAGTTAACAACTATCAAAGGTATAAATATTCCCAAAGTCTGCCATAATTCATATGTTAATCCATGCATTAAGAGATCTATCATTGTTACAAAAGAAGCTATGACCACAATATAAATAGGTATTCTTATCTTTTTGGGAACTATTTTTTTGATTAAAGAAATGACGATGTTTGACATTGTTAAGACCGATAAGGTGGCTATTCCCATACCTAAACCATTCTGTGCGCTTGTGGTTGTAGCTAAAGTAGGGCACATCCCTAACACCTGAACAAAGACGGGATTGTTTTTTATTAAACCGTTAGTAAAATTTTTTAAATCAGCCATCTTTTCACATCACCCCTTCCTCTTTTAAAAATTCTAGAGATGCATTAATAGAATCTGCGACCGCTCTAGGAGTAATTGTTGCACCTGTCATTACATCACTAGTTTTTACTACACCTTGTTTTTTGTAAGCATCTATCGAATTAGCCGAGACAGTCACGCCGGCGTCTTTATCTACTTTAACACCTATATTTAAACCTGATTCTGGAATCGAACTAAATCTTTTTTTTACAGATTCTTCAGAAATTCTGGCTCCTAGTCCCGGAGTTTCTTGGGAATAATTTATTACTTCTATTTTATTCAAAGCAAGTTGAGCATCATCTTTTTTGATGAACGAAATAACGCTGACTACATCTCCTCCGTAGCCTACCCCTGAAACTGTCATGACGTAAATTTCATTGTTATTTTCAGCAAACTTATAAACGGGGGAATAGACTTTTGCGTTTTTTTGACTTACGTATAAAACTCCATTTTGAGATTCTTGCCATATATAATTTTGTAACTGTTCTTCGTTGGTAGGAATACTAGAAACTAGATATTCGCCCGTATTAGCATCTTTTAACACTTCTTCTATTGCTGATAATGTATTATTGAATTCAGATTGTACTATCATCGGATTGACAAAATTGTACACAACAGATACTAAAAAGCCGGAAGCAACCATAAAAGCGGTTAAAATTAAGCCTGTTTTTATATATTCACGCATGTTTTATCTCCCCTTCGGTTGTTCCATAAATTTTTGGTTTTAGCCAATCATCTATCAAAGGGACAAAAGCGTTCATGATAAGGATTGAAAAAGAAACACCTTCAGGATAACTGCCAAAGAATCTTATGATCATGGTCAAAATTCCGGCTCCCATACCAAAAACGAACTGGCCCTTTATGGACATTGGAGAAGTAACCATATCCGTTGCCATAAACAAAGCACCTAAGATCAAGCCTCCTGCTAAAAGATGGAACAAAGGGGTTCCAAATTTAGTAGGATCAACCATATAAAAGATAGAGCTAAAAATTAAGACCGTTCCTATATAGGATACGGGGATCATTAATTTAATTCTACTTTTTGCGACTAGATATATGAAACCAACAATTAAAGCTAAAGCACTAACTTCTCCGATAGAACCGGGAATTCTACCTATGAACATATCCCAATAAGTATAATTTTGGAGTACTGTGTTCATACCTTCCTGGGTAATTATTCCTAAAGGGGATGCAGAAGTAATAATATCTGGGTTCTGGTAATAAAAAGGTACATACCATGTAGTCATAGCGGTTGGGAAAGATATCAACATAAAAGCTCTTCCAACCAATGCGGGGTTAAAAAAGTTTTGGCCTAAACCCCCAAAGACTTGTTTTGCCAAAATTATCGCAACTATCACTCCCAACATAATTTGCCACCAGTTTACAGCTAAAGAAAGGTTCATTCCCAAGAGTAATCCTGTAACAGAAGCGGAAAAATCAGGAATATGATCTTTTTGCTTTCTTAAGAAACGCACGATGGAAAAATCCAACATTTCTGCAAAAACCATAGAAAATAACATAATGAAAAGAGCTCGAAAACCAAAGATCCATGTTGAAGCAATAACAGCAGGTATCAATGATATCAAAACATCGATCATAATTTTTCTGGTTGTATTGGTAGTTCTAAAATGAGGTGCCGCTTCAGTGCTAAGTTTCAACTCAACCCCTCCTTCTTTGAATGGCTTTTATAACCTTTTTTGTTGTCTTGAAAGTTTTAACTAGCTCTATATTTGATGGACAAATATACGAACAAGCACCACATTCTATACAATCCATAATTCCGTTTTCTTGTGCAATGTCGTTTTTCCTAGAATCAGCAAGTTTTTTTAGATAATAAGGTTGAAGTCCTATAGGGCATGCTTTAACACATGAGGCGCATCTAATGCATGGATATTCATGTTTTTGTGGTAACTCTTCTTTTGTTAAAATGGTTATTGCATTATTTCCCTTAAATGTTGGTAAATCAACATTTGGTAGAGGTATTCCCATCATTGGACCCCCGTAGATTATTCTGTCGATCTTTTCCTCTTCGACAAGTTCTACTTGATTTAAGAGATCTGAAACCTTAGTCCCAATTCGGAACCAATAGTTACCAGGTTTTTTAACACCCCCGCTCAAAGTGATTCCTCGTTCAACTAAAGGTTTCCCATTGATTACTGCATCATAAATTGCATAGGTAGTGGAAACGTTAAAAACTAAAGCCCCCGCATCTATAGGCAATCCTCCAGAAGGGACTTCCCTTTTCGTTATAGCTTTGATTAATTGCTTTTCTGCACCTTGAGGATATTTTGTTTTTAAAACAGCAACCTCGATATTTTCATTTTTTAAAGCGTTTTTCATGATTTTTATTGCTTCAGGTTTGTTTCCTTCAATGCCCAGATAAATTTTTTGTGGATTAACTATATATTCAATTATTTTTATTCCTTTAATTATTTCTTCTGTGTATGTTCTCATCATCATATCGTCGACAGTTATGTATGGTTCGCATTCTGCTCCATTGATTATTAAATACTCAATTTTTTTATTTTCGGGCACACTTAATTTTACATGAGATGGGAACATTGCTCCCCCTAATCCCACAATACCAGCTTTTTTAACAATGTTAATTAGCTCTTCCTTTGAAAACCTTTTAAAATTCTCATCGTGTTCAATATATTCCCAAACATCTTCCGAAGATCTTTTTATAACTATTGCGTTATCCTTTCTTCCTGTAGAGGCATTTATAAATGATTCTATTCCAACAACTTCTCCGGTAACAGAAGAATGTATGTTTGCTGAAATACTACCAGTGGCCTCTGCTACTAATTGCCCTGTTTTTACTTGGTCTCCTTCTTTTACGATTGGCTTTGCGGGTGCTCCAAGATGGTTAGTTGTGAATAGGTATACAAAATCGGGTAAAGGCAGTTTTTCAAAAGGCTTATCTTTTGTAAAATGTTTTTTCTCGGGCGGATGCACGCCACCTTTAAAAGTTAATATTGGCACAAAGAAACCTCCTTTTTATTTTTTAAGGAACTTATGATTGAAAATCTATGTTAATAATGAAAATTCCAAAGTTCAAGAAGCCATCGATAATTATTATAGCACGAATGATTGTTCTAATTTCAACGACTTATAAAGTTTCCAAAAAAAATATTACATTTATGTATATTAATTGTTTTTTCATATTCATTTAATATTGTCAAGCTATAATATTTAACAGAGAAATAACTATTTGTTTTAAATTAGGCTACTTTTTTAAAAGCTTCTCTATGATTCTATCATTTAATTCCTTCGCTTTTTTATTCTAATTTTTTTATAGAAGGTGAGTTTTTATGATAAAAAATGAAAAAAGTTTGGACCTTGAATCGAAAAGTCGAGATTTTTCACAAACTGATAAAAGCTCAAACATGAAAAAATATTCTTTATCTTTAACTATTAAAAAGAGTCCTAATGTACTCACTAATGAAATATTAAGAAAAATCAAAAAAAAGCTAGCTAAAGATAAGAGCACAGTAACCTTTGAAGAGATTGATGAATCTATACCTAGCCAAATGCGTGAGGATTTTACGTCAGAATTTTTAATAACCTTTTACAATGAATTAAAAAAATCTAATATTTCTGTAGTAGATGGCTCTTCAGATAATTTCTGTGAAGATGATGAAGAAAAAGAGTTAGAGGTCAACGAAGAGTTTAATGATTCTGAAGAATACGAAGAGATTTTCGAAGATTTTGCTCATGTTGAAGTCGAGATGTGTGATAACATTTCGTTGCAGGATCCTATTAAAATATATCTTAAAGAGATTAGTAAGAGCAAATTATTAACCCCTTCAAGAGAAAGAAAGCTAGCAAGAAGGGCGCAGATGGGAGATAAAAGAGCCAGAGAGGAACTTATAAAAGCTAATCTTAGATTAGTCATTAGTATTGCAAAAAGGTATGTTGGCCATGGATTAGGCTTTTTGGATCTCATACAAGAAGGAAATATTGGTTTGATGAAAGCTGTCGCTAAGTTCGACTGGAAAAAGGGTTACAAATTCTCCACTTATTCTTATTGGTGGATACGCCAGGCTATAACAAGAGCTATTGCGGATCAAGGAAGGACTGTAAGAATCCCGGTTCATTTGGTAGAAACGATAAATAGAATGAATAGGGTAGTAAATAAGTATGTTCAAGAAAATGGTGAAATGCCTGATTTGGAAGAACTCTCTGTTTTGATGGACAAACCAGTAGATAAGATGAAAGAGGTATTAATTAGTGCGAAAAATATATTCTCCTTAAATGCTCCAATTTCTAACGATGTAGACGCGGAAGGAGAAACTGAGGTACTCGATTTTATTGACTCTGATTCACCTACCCCCGATGAAGAAGGAAGGAAGATGATTATTCGTCAAAAAATGGAAATGATCATTGATACGCTCTCACCTAAGGAAGCTATGATTTTAAAAATGAGATATGGCTTCGTAGACGGGAAGCAAAAAACGCTTGAAGAAGTTGGAGAATTTTTTAACGTAACAAGAGAAAGAATAAGGCAGATAGAGTCCAAATCTATTAGGAAGTTAAAACATCCTGCTAGAAAAAAGATGATAGAAAATATTATGCGGGAATATTAGAAGTGCATTTTTAAGTCTCAAACCTATTGACAAGGTCATTGATAGTTGATATAATTACTAAGGATTTGGAAAATGAGGCGATGCCAATGGCCCCATAGGATAACGGCTAGTCCATTGGATTCTCAGTCCAAAAGTCAGGGTTCGATTCCCTGTGGGGCTGCCAGAAATAAATATCGGGTAGGAGACAGATAAACCTTTATCAATCTTCTACCCGATTAAATTTAGTAATTTTAATATAAAGCAATTTGATTTAAGGAAAGGATTTAATCACAATTTTTCTGTGGGGATTGTTCCACATTCAAGAACATGATTGTAAATATTAAAAGAACTATCAACAGCTGATTTCAATGTGTAACCTTTTATGATACTACTCATAAAATTAGCTTCATAAGCTGATACCGCCTCTTCAAAGTACTTTTTTTCTTTAACTTTAACTTCGTATATTTTTGCATCAAAAGATATCACATCTTTCGTTATAATTATCTTATTATCAACTTTTAAATTGCTGATTTTTTCTTTTAATTCTCTATAATCCATCTTTGAGCTCAAAAAAAGATAATCACATGTAAATTTATCAACTTCGTCTAGATACGAATCTCGCAGATCAACAAATACTCTCCTTTTTACGTTGGTTAAATCAATTATCTTTTTGTTCCAGGAATTGTACACTATAAAAAGATTTTTGATGTTGTACAGGTATTCGGTAATGAATTCTGGCTCTACTTTTAAGTTTGTTTCTCGATAATCAAGGTATTCAGTATTTTCTTCTATATTTCTAACTTTTCTTGTGTTTCCTCCAGGTTTGTCCATCCAAATAATAGGAATTTCTTTTGATTGAAATATTTTAAGTATTAATTCAATATATTCATCATAACTTAAAAAATCAAATATAGAGGGTTTGAGATGAAAATGATCATTCAAATAATTAACAATCCTTCCCCCTGGTCCTGCTACCTCAGTTGTTATTTTAATATTAGCATTTATTTTTTTTATGATATGTTCAATTTCTATACCACCTAAAACACCAATATCAGGGAGACTTTCTCTACTGATTACGGAAAGAGTTTGCTCTTGATATTGGTAAACAGTTTTCACTTATATTTCCTCCATCCTGTAACCCTTTTAAAATCATAATTTATTTTTTGAAAATTGTCTTATTGGTAAAGTGTCTACATTTTAAACAAATATAAATGTAAGTGATTTAATTAATTATGACCATTCTTTGAAGGGTAAATTACTACTTTTCTATAAGGTTCTAACCCCATAGAAACGGTGCGTAATCTCGGATAATTATAATTAATGTACTTGTGAATTATTTTCCTTTCAAAAGAAAACATGGGGGCCAATTCTACCTTGTCATTAGTCATTATTGCCTTTTTAGCAGCATTGTCAGCTATTAGTTCTAGGTTTTTTTTTCTATTCTTTCTATAATCACCTACATCCAATTTAACATCACACTTGGTATCTGTCATTCTATTAACATATATCATGGTTAAATGCTGTAGAGCTCCAAGGTTCCGCCCTTGTTTACCTATTACTTTACCCAAGTTTTCCCCTTCTAAAAAAACTTTCAAGTTCTTGTTGTGATAATTTATATTGATATCAACATCTTCTTCAAAATAAGAAAGAATATTTTTCAAAAAATTTTTTACTCTATTGATAAGATATTTTTCATTAGGATAAGCTTCGATGATGAGAGGTTTTTTACCTATCCCTAGAAACCCCTTGGAAGGTTCTTGAATAATCTTATAAGAAATCTCATCGATACATGAGGCGTTAAAATTTGTTTTTGCTATTTCTAAAACCGATTCTAAATCAGTTCCTTCAAATTTTGTCGCACCTTGTAATTTAAGCAATTATCAACTCACCTCCTGACAGGCTTCGGACCCAAACCAACGAGTTGTCTAATCGTAATACCTTTGACGTTATAAATCCTATTGTACACAAAAGTTAATAAGGTTTGTATTACCATGTTCAGTGAATAATAAACGAATACTCCAACCGGTAACCCTATTAAAATGAAAGGAAATACAACTGACATAATTACAGAAGTCCATGCGCTCCTGGCATCTTGTGACATTAAAAGAGCATTTATTAAAGAAGCAATTATCGCGATTAATAGTAAGAAAAAATTAGCTTGAAAACCACCTTGAGAAAGATCTGTCCACAAAAGAAATCTTCGGTTGTATGCGTAACTGCCTTCAAAATAATAGATTACTTGCCACAGTATGATCATAATGGGCAAAGGGATCAAAGAAGTCAAACATCCTCCAGCGGGGTTCATACCTTTTTCCTTGTATAATTTCATTGTTTCTTCTTGTTGTTTTTGAGGGTTCTTATATTTTTTCTTTATTTTGTCAAGCTCTGGTTGTAACTGTTTCATTTCGATCATGGATTTCTTTTGTTTTCCATATACGGGGAATAATATTGCATTTACTATCAAGGTAAAGAGTATTATAGCCCAACCGAAATTACCTGTTACTTTAAATAACCACCAAAAAAATGTCACGAACCAATAGAAAATATTAGAAATAGGTCCAAACTTCCCTAAATCCTGCATTAAATCGATTATAGTAGAATAAGTATTTCCTTCTTCTATACCGTCAAACGTTTCTTTTATAAAAATTTTTTTGGTTGGACCTAAATATGAGATTATTTTTTGATCTGAATAATTTAATGGGAATAAGTATTGGTTTTGAGAGAATTCTATCTCTTTTGGGGTATAGATTGCTAGTGTGTAATCTAAAGCTTCACCTGTTGAGACAGATTTATCAATGTATGAAACAAAGACATTGCCACTAAGTCTTATTCCAGAAGAAAAGGATATGCTAGGTAAAACAACATATCCATTCAAATTTTTAAATTGAACATCAAAATGATAGTATGGATCGTTGTAAAACTTATAAATCTTCTGTCCTCCGTTGGGGAAAAAGTAGTTTAATTCGATAAAACTTTGATCTTCCGCCAATCTTATATTATAGGTACTTGGTAAAATTTCTGTCATATTTTGAGTATCTAAAATATCGTAACTATCTCCTGTGTACTCATAAACTAATTCATATTTTTTAGCTCTGCTATCGTAAAGTTCGAAATTTAGAATATGCCCACTTTGGTCTAATTTAAGTCTATATAATTTCATTTCAATGTTAATTTCTTTATTCAGTGAACTCTCTGATACGATTATCTCAGGTATTGCAAAGGTCATAACGTTCAAAAATAATAGTAACATTAAAAAAAACAATCCTTTTTTCAAGTCATACACTCCTTCTGTGTTGTTTATTTTTTTCTTGCTTATGAACAAAAAAATAAAACTTTTCGGGGACAGGGTCATAGCCCCCTTTGTGTAAGGGGTTACATCTGATAAAACGCCTAAATCCCAAATACAAACCTTTAAATACTCCGAACTTTTCCACCGCTTCGTAGGTATAAGATGAACAGGTCGGTAGATAAATACATTTGGGAGGGGTTGCGGGGGATATATGTTTTCTATAAAAATCTATCATTTTGAGGATAAGCTTTTTCATTCTTTTATCTTCCTCACCAAATTTAAAATTTGACCTTTCATTTGGAAATAATCTATTCTTCTAAAATTTTTCGATAATTCTTTTCTTGGAATAAATACGAAATCGTATCCTATGGGAAAAAAAGTTTTGTTGGTTCTATATATCTCCCTGATGAATCTTTTAACTGAGTTTCTTACGACCGCCTTGCCAAATTTTTTGTTCACAATTATGGCGATTCTGTTATAATCCATAGTATTTCGAACGTATATTATAACAAAATTATTGTCAATTAAACGCCCACCCTTTTCGAAAACATTTTTGAAATTCCTTTTTAATCGTAAATGTTCTTTTTTCTTGAAGGTTTGTTCTTCCATTATACTGTTAAACGTGCTCTGCCTTTTGCTCTTCTTCTTCTTAAAACATTTCTTCCACTTGATGTTCTTTTTCTAGCTAAAAAACCATGCGTTCTTTTTCTCTTTATTCTTGATGGCTGATATGTTCTCTTCATTTCTTCACCTCCAAATCCTGTTAAATTAAATGGTTTGTTAAAAGTGATATTGTTCCTAATTTAATGTAACCTTTTTTAATTTACCTTAAAAGCTGATATAAACAATAAAAGCACAATGTTGGTTTTGAAGTTATCGAATATATTATAATGATTAAATGTTTTAATGTCAAGAAAGAGAAGTAACAATTTTTTGGACAAATTTTTCTTAACAAAATACTAAACAAAACAAATACTAAATTAATAAAAAAAATGATAAAATTAAAAGTTATTTGATAGGGATTTTAGAAGTTCATGGGGTGAACAGAGATGAATATAGATTATGAATGTATTAATTGCCTTTTAAATCATTCTTCTGAGTTAATGACTAAAATTAATGCTAGTTCTTCGGAGTCATCTAATAACATTTTTGATAATTACAAAAGTGTCATTCTAAAAACATTAGGTGATGTGGTTCCTTCCAATACATCTTATAATTTAGTAAAAACATTTTATGATTCTTTTTATGATGCTTTTGGTGAAAATGATTACTTTCATACAGAAAAAGTTGACTTAAATCAACTTTTTTTAGAGGTCTATGATGATCTGTTGGATTTTTGTTTTTCTAGCAAAGATCCTCTGTATAGTGCATTTAAATTATCACTGATGGGTGAGCTTTTTTGCCACAATTCGGGGAATTCCTTTGGTGAGTTAGAGATAGAAATCCAAAATTTTTTTAATACAAAGGCAGTAGCAATAAACGATTTAGAAAAATTCAAAAAAGAATTGGAAAATGCCCATTTTTTGCTTTTTATTCATAATTATGCTGGGGAAATAGTTTTTGACAAGTTATTTATAAGGGTCATGAAAGAATTAAACCCCAACTTGATAGTTCATTCTGCTTTGAAATCTCGCCCAGTTTACAAATGTGCAACTAAAAAAGATGCCGATCAAATTTTTTTAAAAGAGGTTTCTATTCCTTTTGATAGTGGATCTGAATATTTGGGCACCGATTTAAGCTTCGTTAGTCCATCTTTCAAAAATATCTACAATGAAGCAGATATTGTAATAGCTAAAGGACAATCTAACTTTGAAAGTTTGGCTGATAAAAATACAAAAAAATTAATTTATTATTCTTTCGTTGTTAAATGTGCAAAAATTGCTAATCATCTTGATGTGAACAAAGAAGATTTAATATTTAAACGGAGCCGAGTTATTGGTCTCAATTAATGTGTGGCTAAAACCAACTCAAAAGGAGGGGAACAAAATGAAAAGAGTCTTAGGTGTTTTAGTAGTTATGATTTTGGCTTTATCGGTATTTGCCGGGCCTAACCATTTGGTAATTTTTCACATGAACGATACCCATGGACATGTGTGGGGAACGGATGATGGTGGAGGATTTGCCAGGGCAGCTACCCTGATAAACCAAGCAAGAGAAGAAGTGGCTAAAGAAGGCGGAGAAGTGCTTTTTCTACATGCTGGAGATGTAAACACAGGGATTCCGGAATCTGATCAGTTGGATGCAGTTCCCGACTTTTTGGTGTTACATTACATGGGTTTGGATGCTATGGTTTTGGGCAATCATGAATTTGACAAACCTTTTGAAGTCCTTGAGAAACAGTATAAAGTAGCACAATTTCCATTCTTAGGGGCAAATTTTGTCAATGAAAAAAGTGAAAGACCGGTTTTTGAACCGTATGTCATAAAAGATTACGGGGAATTCTCTGTTGGAATAATTGGTCTTGTTACAGAACAAACGAATGTTTTAGAACCAATTTATTTAGGCGAGAACACAATTATAGATGCAGAAGAGACTTTAATTAAATATCTCCCAATTGTTCAAGAAAAAGCTGATATTGTTGTAGTCCTTGGGCACTTAGGATATCATGTAGATGGGGAAAGGCCTAACTTGTCTGTTGAGTTCACTACTTCAGATGAGTTGGCTGAAAATGTATCTGGAATTGATATTATCATTGACGGACATTCTCACACCTTGTTAGAAACTCCTGTAGTAATCAATAATGTTATATTAGCGCAAGCTGGCGAGAAAGCGAAGAATATCGGAAGAATAGATTTATGGATTGATGGTGGTAGGATAGTAGATTGGAGTGGAGAAGTAATTCCACTCACAGCTGATATCCCAGAAGACCCTTTCATAAAAATGTTCGCAGATGCTTTTTATCAACTCGGAACGGAGGCTCTGAATGAGGTTGTTGGAGTAACAAAAGTATATCTTGATGGAGAACGTGCCCATGTTAGAAGTGATGAAACGAATCTGAGTAACCTTATAACAGATGGTATGATTTGGAAAACCGGCGCGGATGTTGCTTTAATGAACGGTGGTGGAATAAGAGCCTCAATTGAGTTAGGAGAAATAACCTACAGAGACATTTTGACTGTTTTACCTTTTGGAAATACATTGTACGTTTTAGAATTGACTGGGAAAGATATAATGGATGTTTTAAATTATGCAGCTACAATTCCTGATGGCCAGGGAGCTAAGTTACATGTTGCAGGGCTAACAGCAGAAATAAAAGGTGGAAAAGCTACAAACGTAAAAATAAACGGTAAACCTATAGATTTGAAAAAAACCTATAAAGTTGTCACCAACAACTATGTAGCTGCAGGCGGAGACGGTTACACTATGCTTAAAGGTAAACCTGGTTACGATACATACTTTAGAGATGCGGATGCTTTACGTGAATACATTGCTCACTTGGGAACTATAGAAGATTACACTTCCGAAGAGAGATTGATAGAATTAGATCAAGTTAAGTGAATATATTAAGGGGTGTAAGTAAAAAATGCACCCCTTTTAGATTCTTCCAAAGTATTTATCTAGGGTTTTAAATGTGATTTGAATCATTATTGGCCTACCATGTGGGCAAGTTAGTAATTTTTTTTCAAAAATGTTGTTTAAAAGTGTCTCCATTCCTGTAGGGTTATCCTTAGTTTTTACAGCCGCTCTACACGCCATAGTAGCTAGGTTTTTATCAAGTATGTTTGATTGTTGATCAAAATTTGATATTCTCAGATTATCGGCTATCTCAAATATTAATTTTTCGGCGTCTTCAATCTTCAAAAGGGAAGGGAGCCCTTTCAAGATAATTTCTTTATCTTCTTCTTCCAATTTTATACCCAATTTTTCTAGGTGATCTTTGTTATCTAAAATTATCCCTCTTCTTACTTCGTCTAAAGATATCTTAAGCGGAGTAAGTAGAAGGTCAGAAGTAAGTCCGCCATTTCCGTATAGGTTTTCCTTTAAAATTTCGTATATATAACGTTCATGAGCACCATGAAAATCTATTAATATTAATTTGTCTTCCCCTTCTACGACGAGATATCTTTCAGCAACTATGCCCAAAATTCTTAATTTTTCAACAGAATCAATTTTCTTAACAGGTGTAAACGTCTGATTCTTTTGATATTCAAAACCTTTAAAATCAAAGGTTTTTGATGGTTCATAAAGTTTATAATTATTATCAAAATGGGTATAAGGTTCTTGGAGATCTTCTATTTCAGAGCTATTGAAAAATTCGTCCATATTTTGCAAATAATCTGTATTTGTAGTGTTTTGTGAAAATTCCACTTTTTGTGAACTTTCTTTCTTGTTGTATAAGTTTTGAAAAGGAAACGAAGAATTTTCGTTATTTGTAGCAGGGGTATCGCTACTACTTATGAATTCCATGGTAAAATGAGTATTCTTCTTCAGGGACTCTCTGACAACTTTTTTCAGTAAAGAAGCTACCATCTGTTCGTCAGTGAATTTTACTTCCAATTTTTGAGGATGGACATTTACATCTACCATATCTGGGGGTATTTCTATGAATATTATTCCATAAGGATGAACAGATTTTTCTAACATCTCTCCATAACCTTTTTCCAAAACGGAGTAGAGTGAGGCTGCCTTAATGTATCTGTTGTTTACAAAAAAATGTTGGGCGGTTCTGTTATTTCTTCCAACTTTTGGTTGTGAAATAACTCCAGATATTTTGCACAATGAGTCGTTGTGTTCAATTTCAATGAGATCATCTCTTTTTAACTCAGGATATATTTTTAAACATTTTGTAATGAGATCCATATCTGAAGAAAATTTGTAGATTTCTTTGTGGTCTCTGATGTATGTTAAGTTAATGTTGTTGGTGAAAGCAAATTTTTCTATAATCTCTGTCACGTATCTTCCTTCTGCAGAATCACTTTTGAGAAATTTTCTGCGCGCAGGAATGTTGAAAAAAAGATCCATAATCTCTATTTTGGTTCCATCTGATGAATTAACTCTCTTTTTTTCTATTATTTTTCCGCCTAATATATCTAACATTGTTCCAACTTCTTTTTCAGGTGGTTTAGAAGTAATTTTCATTCTAGAAACCCTTGAAATGGAAGAGAGTGCCTCACCTCTAAAACCAAATGTTTTTAGTTTATAAAGATCCTCAATGGAGAAAATTTTGCTTGTGGTATGAGGAAGTATAGATAATTCTAATTCTTCTTCTTCCATTCCAATTCCGTTATCATCTACGCTTATTAACGATTTGCCACCGTTAAGTATTTCAACAGAGATATTATTTGCTAGCGCATCTAAAGAGTTTTCTACCAATTCTTTAACTACTGAGCTTGGCCCAGATACAACCTCTCCTGCCGCTATTTTCATTACCACTTCAGGATTAAGTACTTTTATTCTCATAAAAAAACACCTCTTCAAAGTATAACAGTTCATTTATTATTATATCATCTTTAAAAACTCAACCTCAAAAAATAGTAAATTTTTGTTATAATAATACATGTATGAATTTTATAAGGGGGAAATGCAATTGAATATAGGAATGTTTTCCGATACTTATTTACCACAGAAAAATGGAGTTGCTACCGCTATAAAACTCTATAAGGATGAAATGGAAAACCGGGGCCACAATGTGTATCTATTTGTTCCAAAATATAAATTTGATTATAAAAGAAACGATGATAAAATCTTTGAATTTCCGGCTGTTAAGTTTCTCTTTGAGAAAGAGCAGAGGATTGCACTACCTTTTTCTCCAGAAATTTTTAAAATTAAAGAGTTAAACTTGGACATAATACATTCTCATGATCCTTTTTCTATGGGGATTCTTGCAAGAATTGTTTCACGCATGTTAAAGTTAAAACACGTAGCAACTCACCATACCATGTATGACTACTATTTGCACTATCTACCACCGATAGTTAGACCACAGCCTGAATTTGTTCAAAAGCTTATAAAAAATTGGTGTTTAAAAACGGATAAAATAATTGCTCCTACCGACAATATAAAGGAGACACTCGTTGAATATGGTGTACCTTCCGAACATATTGTGACTATTCCAACTGGGATAGACCTAGATTCTTTTGATAAACCTATTAGCTGGGATTTGAAAAAAGAATATCCACAAATAGAAGATGATGACAGATTGCTTCTATTTGTAGGTAGGTTGGGGAAGGAAAAGAACATAAGTTTCCTTTTGAAGGTGTTTAAAAAAGTACTGTTGGAAGAAACAAAGGTAAAATTCGTTATTGTTGGTGGAGGGTCGGAAAAAGAAGCGTTAGAAAAGATAGCTATTGAGCTAAACATAGCTGATAATGTTATTTTTACAGGACCTCAGTCAAGGGAAAAGGTAATAGATGCGTACAAACAAGCTTATTTATTTATTTTTGCTTCGTACACTGAAACACAGGGATTAGTTATTCTAGAATCGATGGCTGCGGGTACGCCGGTAGTCGCTTTGGGTAAATTAGGTGTTTATGATATACTTTCTCAAGAAGGCACAGGTGGAATTATGGTCAAGGATTTAAATGAAGAAGATTTCTCTCATGAAATACTTAAACTATTGAAAAATTCATCATCATACGAAGAGTTAAAACTGAAAGCTAAAACCTTTGTGAAAAATAATTATTCCATTGAAAAGTGTGTAGATATGATTTTGGAACTATATAAAGAGGAGATAGTAACTGCATGAAAGAATTCGAGAAAATTATAAATCTCCAACTTGCGGATCTTCGTGAAATACCGATCGAGAACTTTTCCTACATTGGAGATGCTGTGATAGGTTTGATCTACAAGGTTAAATTGTTGGAGGATGGAAGGATAAAGACAAGAGATCTTTATGAAAAGACAAAAGATTTCTTAAGTGCAAAAGCTCATTCTAAGTTTGTTGATATGGTGTATGACTATTTAACTCCGACAGAAATGCAGTATTACAAACGTGCGGAAAATTCAAATGGCGCTAAGAAAAGAGGTAATGACAACGATTATAGGAAATCTACAGGATTTGAAGCAGTTATTGGATACCTTTTTTTGACTAAAAGTTACTCAAGAATCAATGAATTATTAGGAGTGATCGATAATTGTATCTATATGGAAAAAACATATTAAAAGAGATCATAGAGACACGTTATCCTGTAAAACATATTTTTTTCAGTAGTTCCAAAACGGAAAGAGGGTCTTTAAAAAAAATTGTAGAAGATGTTGCAAATTTAGGATATTCATACAGCTTTTCTTCCAACGAAGTATTGGAAAAGATGGCTTTAACAAACAAGCATCAGGGTATTATCATTGATATTGGAAATGATTTTAAATATGAAAATTTGGATATTATAGAAGGGAAAGAAAACCTATTTCTAGTGATCTTAGATCAAATACAAGATCCGCATAATTTTGGTGCTATTGTAAGAACTTCGGTAGCTGCGGGGGTTGACGCCATTATAATACCAACAGATAACGCCGTTGAAGTTACCCCTGTTGTTATAAAAGTTTCTTCTGGTCAAATATTTAAGATACCAATAATTAAAGCAACCAATCTTTCCAATACAATAGAAAAATTAAAGAAGGAAAATGTTTGGGTTTATGGGGCAGATGTTGAGGGCAAACCTTATTATGAAATCGATTGGCAAGGAAATATATGTCTGGTTTTTGGAAATGAAGGAAGCGGCATTCGAAAAAACGTTAAAAACCATTGTGATCAATTAATAAGCATACCTATGCTTAACAACGTTGAGTCTTTAAATGTATCTGTTAGTGCAGGAATTATACTTTTTGAAGCCAAGAAACAAAGAATTTTTTAATAAACCGTTATAAATTTCAAAATTTTATGGAGGTGTATGTTGTGAGTAATACAACAAAAAAATTTGTTTCTATGATGGTATTTACCTTTATATTTGTGGTTATATCTTTTTCCCAAACGGTTACATATCTAAAAATTGGTTATGTAAATTTTGAAAAGACAGTAGAAAGTTATTATAAATGGAAGGATTTGGAAGTCAGTTACCAAATAGATCTAAATTATTATCAAGGCAAAATTAACGAAATGGAGCAACAATTCAGCGATTTACAAAGTTCAGGAGCATCACCAGAAGTGCTGCAACAAAATCTTCAACAATTGCAAACTCGCGTAAATCAATATCAACAAGCATTACAAGATGAGTATCAGCAGAAAATGGCAAATATAGCTTCGGAAGTAACTATAAAGATATCTCAGTATGCAAAAGAAAATGGATACGATTTGATTTTAAATGAAATCGGTGTAGTATATTACAATCCAGAATTAGATTTAACCGATAAAATTATTGAATATTTGAATGAAAATAAAAATTAAATAATATGGAAAAGGTTATTGTTGATTGTATAAACATTAGTAAAACATATAAAAAAAAGGTTGTGTTGGATAATGTTCAATTTCGATCAAAATCCGGTTTAATTACGGGATTGCTTGGGCCAAATGGTGCAGGGAAAACAACCCTTTTTAAAATAATTTTGGGTCTAGTCGTTCCCGATTCGGGGAATGTTTTTCTTGATAGCAAAAATATAACCCATCTACCTATACACAAAAGGGCTTTAAATGGATTGGCTTATCTGCCTCAAGAACCATCTGTTTTCAGAAACTTATCCGTTAAAGATAATCTTAAAATGATTGCCGATCTTCTTAAGATTGAAGATGCTGATCAAAAAATTAAGGTTATAATGGAAGAGTTTGGATTAGATAATTTAATGCATCAAAAGTCTTATTCTTTATCAGGTGGAGAAAAGAGGAAATTAGAATTTGCTAGAACCTTGATAACGGATCCAAAAGTAATCCTTTTAGACGAGCCTTTTGTTGGCATTGATCCCATAACGGTTAAAGATATACAAGAGATAATTAGAAAACTTGCAAAAACCGGGATTTCGATAATTGTTACGGATCACAGTGTTGATGAAATTGCTCAGGTAGTTGATGAACTTTATGTGTTACACAAAGGTGAAGTTATAACCAACGGTATTCCACAAGAGGTTCTAAATGATACGAAAGTCAAAGAAAATTATTTGGGTTGGTGATCGATTTGAACATCGGGGTTATTGGATATTCTGGTAACATCTTTAAAGAACCAGTAAAATCTTTAACTTCACTCTGTGATGATGTCGGTAGAATTATAGCAGAGAATAATTGGGTTTTAGTGAACGGTGGACGTGATGGAATAATGCAATTAGTTTCAAAGGCGGTAAAAAATAGGGGAGGGTATGTTATCGGTTTTTTACCTTGGCAAGTGGAAGGGAACGATTATCTGGATTTTTCTATAAAAACTGGGCTTGATCTTAATATGCGATCTTTTGTTTTATTAAAAAATGTAGATGTGGTCGTAAGTATAGGAGGAGAAATCGGCACAGCTATAGAAATTTTGGGGGCTTATTTCTATAAAAAACCGATATTGTTAATGAAAAATTCAGGGGGATGGACAGATAGAATAACCGAAGTTTTGATAGAAGGTAAGTTTCTTGATAACAGAAAATTAGTAGAGTTAAAACAAGTACCATCTATAGATGAATTGGAAAGAGTTTTGAAAAGTATCGAAGAG
This sequence comes from Petrotoga sibirica DSM 13575, assembly GCF_002924625.1. Classification (GTDB taxonomy): domain Bacteria; phylum Thermotogota; class Thermotogae; order Petrotogales; family Petrotogaceae; genus Petrotoga; species Petrotoga sibirica. Next base: position 85,710 of record NZ_JAHC01000018.1, read on the forward strand.
GTGAAAAATAAATGATCAGAGTAAGATTTGCTCCAAGTCCCACGGGTCATTTACATGTTGGGGGGTTGAGAACAGCCTTGTTTAATTGGTACTTTGCCAAGAAAAATAATGGGAAGTTTATTCTAAGAATTGAGGATACCGATGTTGAACGTTCAAAAAAAGAGTACGAAGATGCGATTTTAGAAGAAATGAAATGGATTGGTTTGGATTACGATGAAGGCGTGGATAAATCAGGGGAATATGGACCATATAGGCAAAGTGAAAGGTTAAACATATATAAACGTTATATAGAACAACTGCTAAATGAAGAAAAAGCTTATTTTTTTGTTAGTAAAAGTGATGAAGTAATTTTTGAAGGTAATAACCTCCCTGACAAGTACAAAAACAACAACGAGTATTCAGTGGTTGTAAAGTTTAAGGTTGATAAAGATAAAAAAATATCCTTTTTGGACGAAATTAGAGGAACTATACAATTCGATACCACCCATATAAAGGATTTTGTTATTCTAAGATCAAACGGAATTCCGGTTTACAATTTCACGGTTGTGATAGATGATCATCTAATGAAAATAAGTCATGTTATAAGGGGAGAAGACCACATCTCTAATACGCCCAAACAAATTTTAATATATAACGCTTTATCTTTCGAACTTCCGAAATTTGCCCATTTGCCTTTGATTTTAGGTGAAGACAAGTCTCCTTTGTCGAAAAGACACGGAGAGGTTTCTATTACTTATTTCAGAAAAGAAGGATATCTTCCGAAAGCGATATTGAATTACTTAAGTTTGTTAGGTTGGAATGCCAACGAACAGATATTTGATTATACAGAAAAATATCAGGAATTTGATTTGAAAAAAGTTTCAAGAAATCCTTCCATTTTTGATTACACTAAACTTCTGTGGACAAATGAAATGCACTTGAGAAATGATACAATAGAAGAAATACACAAAAGTTTTAATGAATGGGTTAACTATACACACGTAAAGATATACAAAGAAGATTCTTTTGTGAAAAAAATTATAGAAGCATCCAGGGCTAAGGTTCAAACATTAAAACAACTTTATGAATTTTCCAAAAATTTTTTTGTTGAAGAATTCGAATACGAAGAAGAATTTATCGAAAAATACATGAAAAAATCTTGGTTCAAAGAAGTACTCAAGGTAACGATAAGAAAATTCTCTGAGATTGATGAGTACAATCTTGTAAATGTAGAAAGTACTTTAAAAGGGATAGCTGCTCTAAATATCACTAGTAGAAAAAATGTTTTTCAAGCAATAAGGGGCTCTCTTTTAGGAAGGTTAGTAACTCCCGGTTTGTACGAATCTATAATTATTTTAGGGAAAAATGAAAGCATTAAAAGGTTAAAAAGAGCTTTGGAATTCTCAAGTACTTTGGATATTAATACAAGAAGGTGAGTTCTCAGTGTATCCTTACTTGAAAGGGAAAAACATTTTACTTGGTGTAACAAGTGGAATCGCCATCTATAAAGCGGTCGATCTAATTTCTAAGATGAGACAAATTGGATGTAACCCTAAAGTTATCATGACAAAAAATGCCCAAAAATGGATATCCGATCAGATTTTTTCCGCAGTAGGTAACTGTGAGGTTTACTACGAAACTTTCGATGTTAAAAACGGTTGGATTCCCCACACAGAGCTTTCTAGATGGGCTGAACTGTTTATCGTTGCCCCTGCGACCGCAAATATAATAGCCAAAATATCATATGGAATTGCCGATGATCTACTTTCTTGTACCGCTTTAGCTTATTCGAAAACTCCTAAAATAATTGTTCCTACAATGAACGTTAGGATGTATGAAAATCCCGTTAATAAAAGGAATTTAGAAATATTGAAACAAAATGGTTGGTCTATAATAGAACCTGAAGAAGGTTACTTAGCAGACGGAGAAATTGGTAAAGGAAGGTATCCGAATAATAGTGAGATATTAGAATATAGTGAATACCTACTTTCCAAAAAGGATTTCATGAATAAGAAAGTTTTAGTAACAGCCGGACCCACGATTGAAAAAATTGATCCTGTAAGGTTTTTGTCAAACAGGTCCAGTGGAAGAATGGGTTACGAATTAGCCATAGAATTTGCAAACAGAGGAGCTGACGTTACGTTAATATCTGGACCCACCAACTTAGAACCACCGACAACTATAAACAAAATCGTAAGGATAGAAAGTGCAGAAGAATTAAGACAAAAGGTATTAGAACATTTTGAAGATAGTGATATAATAATTATGACAGCGGCAGTAAGTGATTTAAGAATAAAAAACTATTCAGAGCAAAAATTAAAAAAAGATAAAATAGTTAATCTAGAAATGGAAAAAAATCCTGATATAATAAAAGAGTTAGGAAAAAGAAAGAGAGATGGTCAAATACTTGTTGGATTCGCTGCAGAAACGGAGAATTTAAAAGAGAATGCCATGAAAAAATTAAAAGAAAAAAATATGGACATGATAATTTTAAACGACGTTTCAAGAAAAGATGTAGGGTTCGAAAAAGAGGAAAATGAGGTAACTATTTTTACCAGTAAGGAGGAACATCGACTTGAGAAAAATCACAAAAGGATTATCGCTGGTAATATTTGCGACGTTATTTTCAGTACTTTTTTCTGAAAATTATTTTCATTTATATACCGTTGAATATGACCAAACTCAAAACATTGTGAAAATGAATTTAGAAAGTTATATAAATACTACGCAAAAACCAAATGTATATATATATGATGGGGGAGATAGAAAAAAGTTAACTTTGTATGAAAAAGAAAACGGCTATTTCACTTTCTACGTTAATTTAAACGCTTTTAAAGGTGATTATTATTCATTCTTAGTATCCTCTATAGATAAAGAAGGGGAATATGTTTCACAGTTTTTTGCAAGTTTTTTAGAAAAAGGTTTATTCGCTCCAAATATTGAAGTTGAAATAACAACCTCTGTTGTAGAAAATGGGTATCAATATTATTTGAATTATTATCCAGAAGAAGATTTGGAATTGGTGAAAGTACAGTTAGAAAATACTGTTTTTGAAGATCCGGATGAGTTCTTAAGATTGTTGGGTAACTTTGAAGATGGGTTCCATGATGCTATTTTTGCTTTTAGAAATAGATATGGAATACTTTTTGAGCGAAAAGTTACCTTTTTGAAATTGGCACAAGTTGTTGCTACCGAGAATGTTTTAAAACCAAAGCAAAGATATGAAGTAAATGGGTACCATATCGTACAAAAAGGTGAGAGTTTATACAAAATTGCTGAGAAATACAATATTCTTCCTGGGGATTTAGTTAACATGAATGATCTAAAGGATCCTTCTTTAATATATCCAGGGCAAGCTTTAGAGATAGGAAAAGTTAAATACGAAGAAAGTCCTTTACGCTTAGAAATAAACCTTTCGCAGAATAAGATGTACTTATATTTTCATGATCAGTTGTTGAAAACTTATATCGTTGCCGTTGGTATGAGTGATTACACACCGCCGGGATACTATCGTATTTCATACAAAGAGAAAGACCCTGCGTTGTATTGGTATGATGAATATATACCTCCAGGGTCCCTAATGAATGGAATGGGAACTAGATGGTTACAACTCTCAAACCCTCAATACGGGATTCATGGTACAACAAAGCCATGGGAAATAGGTAAAAGGATATCTCATGGATGTATAAGGATGTTCAACTTTGATGTTGAAGTGATAGACTTTTTGGCATCTCTAGGAACCGAGGTGTATGTATATAATGGAGAAAATAAAAAAGAATCCTAAAATAAATAGGATTCTTAGGGCTGGGGTGGCTGGTGGGATTTGAACCCACGACATCCTGAGTCACAGTCAGGCGTTCTTCCACTGAACTACAGCCACCAACAGTGTGGTGCGCCTGGGGGGATTCGAACCCTCAACCCTTGGATTAGAAATCCAATGCTCTATCCATTGAGCTACAGGCGCTGGAGCGGCCGACGGGAGTCGAACCCGCAACCCTTGGCTTGGAAGGCCAATACTCTACCAATTGAGCTACGGCCGCATTAAATTGTTAATGGTCGGAGCGACTGGACTTGAACCAGCGACCTCCGGTGCCCAAGACCGGCGCGCTCCCAACTGCGCTACGCTCCGCTGCCTTACTTTTCAAAATATATAATATCACAAGGAATCTATTTTGTCAATATTTAATTTCATTTTAATTCTTCTAAAAATCAAATCTCTACTGTTCAATTTTTTTATGATAAAATTATATCAACTGGATAAATATTAAAATTAAAGTTACTAAAAACTTTAAAAATAAAAAACCTGAACCTAAAAGGGGAATGGGACGTTTTTAAACGTTGCAGCAATTAGGATGGGAGGTGTTTTATGAAAGTAAAGGAATCGGATAAAAAACTGTTAAATACTTTTAAGGCAGATGAACCTACAATTCAGGAATTGAGAAATATCGCAAAAAATTTAGGAGTTAAATTAAAACGAAATATGAATAAAAAAGAGATTTTAAAAGTGGTTAGAAAAGAGATTAAAAGGTTAGAAGAATCTTTAGATAACAAAATTGAAGAGGTTTCAGATTATACAAAATCACCAAAAAGTCCACAAAAACTTCCAAAATCGAATGAATCAAAAGAACTTCCTCAAAATTATGAAAGGGAAAAACTAAAGATAATGCCAGTCAATCCCAACTGGGTATATGTTTACTGGAACATTTCTGAAAAAAGCAGAAAAAAACTAAAAAAATTATCAAAAAACTCTAATATTACTATAAGGGTTATAAAAAAATCAGCAGAGAAAGAAGAGACAGAAAAAGAAGTTATTGAAACAGATTTAAAATTAGACCAAAACGGCAATACTTATTTCCATCTCCCACAAGATAATTCCGCCTATGTTGCTTTCTTTGGAGTAAAAGATAAAAAGGGTGAGTTTACTCCTTTAATACAATCCATCGAAATTACAACACCTTCTTCATCCATTAAAAGTTCAGATAAAGAAGAATGGATTTTTATAGAAGATGGAAAAATTATCAAAGAAGATAAAAAAGAAGAACCTGGCTTTTGGAAAATTGAAAAGCATCCGGGCAGTAGTGAAACAATGTTTACAAACAAAAGAAAATTCAACGATACCAATTTTGGAAGTGATTGATTATTAGGAGTAAAAAAGGAAAAATTTTATTCGTATTGCATGCTCATCTGCCTTATGTTCACCATCCGGACTATGAAAATTTTATGGAAGAAAGATGGCTTTTTGAGGCGCTAACTGAGACATATATTCCTTTAATAAAAATTTTCAAATCTTTAGAAAAGGATAAGATACCATTTAAACTTACAATAAGTTTCTCTCCAACGTTGATGGAGATGCTCAATCTAAATGATTTAAGAGAAAAATATCACAAATATTTGTTAAATTTGATAGAATTAACCGAAAAAGAGATAATTAGGACAAAAGCTGAAGATCATAAGACGTATCATCTAGCCGAACATTATAGACAAGAGCTAATAGAAGATTTAGATATTTTTTATGAAGAATATAATCAAAATATATTAAAAGCTTTCAAGGAATTTAAAGATAAAGGTTACATTGAAGTGATAACATCTAATGGCACTCATGGGTATCTACCTTTTTATCGGGATTATCCAGAGGCTATTAGGGCTCAAATAAAATCTGCCGTGTTAACTTTTAAAAAATATTTTGGTGAGTATCCTATAGGAATGTGGCTGGCAGAATGTGCTTATTTTAAAGGGCTTGACAAATATTTATCAGACGAAGATATACGATACTTTTTCTTGGATACACATGGTTTTACTTACGCGGACAGTAAGCCAAGGTATGGTGTGTATAGACCCATAATCACTCCGAATAATGTTTTTGTGTTTGCCAGAGATCCTGAATCGAGTGAGCAGATATGGAGTTCCGAAGTTGGTTATCCGGGTGATTCAAGATATCGTGAATTTTACAGAGACATAGGTTATGACAGAGAAGATGACTACATTAAGCCACACATAGATCCAAGTGGAACAAGGTGTAATACCGGAATAAAATATTATCGTATCACCGATAAATCATTATCTTTAGACAAAAAAGAAATATACGATCTTAGAGAAGCAAGAAACGCTGTAAAAGAACACGTCAAAGATTTTTTATGTAAGAAGACTTCGCAAATTAGGAAGTTATCGGCAATTTTAGATGAAGAAGAAACAATAATTGTAGCTCCCTTTGATGCAGAACTTTTTGGTCATTGGTGGTATGAAGGTCCCAAGTTTTTGGAAGAGCTTTTTAGACAATCTTACGGAAGCAAATATTTAGATTTTTCTGTACCTTCTGAGATTCTACAAACAGTTAAAAAAGTTCAAATAACTTATCCTGGCGAAACTTCGTGGGGTGCCGGTGGTTACCATGATGTTTGGCTTAATGAGAAAAACGATTGGATTTATAAGCATATTCATGAGATAACTGAAAGAATGAAAGAAAAAGCCAATATTTTTAAGTGTCCCTCAAGTTTACAAAAAAGGGTTTTGAATCAGATGATGAGAGAGGTTCTTCTTGCACAGGCTAGTGATTGGCCTTTTATAATGACTACCGGAACCACAGTAGAATATGCAAAAAATCGAGTTAAATGCCATATTAATAGATTTTTAGATCTTGACAAGATGTTAGAAAAGCGACAAGTTAATGAAGAAAGTCTCTCATTTTATGAATGGATAGATGATATCTTTAAAAATATTGATTACACAATATTTTCGAGTGTGCAGAACAAACTAATTTATTTAAAATTATTACATGAAGGGAGGATAAGAACCTTGCCAGAAAAATACTTTGAGATAAGATGGCATGCAAGAGCAGGACAAGGAGCAAAAAGTGCTTCTCAATTTTTAACGGAAGCCGCAGAAGAAGCTGGGAAGTATTCTAGTTCATTTCCAGAATATGGAGCAGAAAGATCCGGCGCTCCGATGAAAGCTTTTAACAGGATTGCGGATGTCCCTATAAGGATTAAAAGTAACATAGAGACCCCCGATGTGGTGGTTGTCATAGATGACACACTTTTAAAAAATCCTGAAGTAACATCTGGATTAGCTGAGGATAAATTGTTGTTGGTCAACACATCTAGAAGCATTGAAGAAGTAAGAAAATTATCAGGGTATAAAGGAAGAATTGGTGTAATACCTGCTACGGAGATAGCATTGGAAGAAATAAAAAGAGGCATACCTAACACCGTGATGATAGGAGCTTTAATAAGAGCTACCGATATAGTACCTTTAGATGCCGTTAAAGAAAAAATCAAGGCTGCTTTCTCCAAAAAGTTCTCTGATGAAGTAGTAAGAGCCAATATTAGAGCACTGGAGAGAGGGTACCAGGAGGTGAAACTTAGTGAGTGATATGAAAGGATGGAAAGATATCCCTATTGGTGGTGTAATTGATAAACCTGCTACGGCAAGAGAATACAAAACAGGTGAATGGAGAATTCAAAGGCCGATAATAAATAGAGAAAAATGTACTAACTGTATGCAATGCTGGCTTTATTGTCCGGATATGGCTATAGGTGGTAGGCTTGATGGCAAAAAGATGAAATTAGGAGAAGTGAATTTAGACTATTGTAAGGGCTGCGGTGTATGTGCAGCTGTATGTCCAGTTAACGCCATAGAAATGAAACCTGAATCAGAATTTATTTAGAGAAAATGTGAAGGAGGTTAAAATATATGCCCGTAAAACTAACAGTTACTGGAGCTGCTGCTGTTGCACATGCTATGAGGCAAATCAATCCAGATGTAGTTGCAGCTTATCCAATAACTCCTCAAACACCAATTGTTGAATATTATGCTGGATTCGTATCCGACGGTATCGTAGATACGGTACTGATTCCTGTGGAATCCGAACACTCAGCGATGAGTGCAGTAGTAGGTTCGGCAGCATCTGGGGCTAGAACTATGACAGCCACTGCTGCAAATGGGTTGGCATTGATGCTAGAAATAGTTTATATAGCTGCTTCTTACAGGCTCCCTATAATAATGCCTGTAGTCAATAGGGCATTATCAGGGCCCATTAATATTCACTGTGATCATTCCGATGCAATGATGGCAAGAGATTCTGGATGGATTCAATTCTTCACTGAAAACCATCAAGAAGCCTATGATTTTACAATAATGGCAACTAAATTGGCTGAAAAAGAGAATGTATTGTTGCCTGTTATGGTGAATTTAGATGGTTTCATTACCTCTCATGGAGTGGAAAGCTTCGAGATGTTAGATGATGGAGTGGTAAGGGAGTTTGTTGGAAGTTGGAACCCGAAATACTCTCTTTTAGATACTAAAAATCCTGTTACCTTTGGTCCATTGGACCTTTTTGATTATTACTTCGAACATCATCGTCAACAAGAGGAAGCTATGACAAATGCTTACAAAGAGCTTCCCAGAGTATTTGAGGAATTTGAAAAGATATCTGGAAGAAAATACGATTTTCTGGATTTGTACAAAGTAGATGATGCTGATTATATAATGGTTGTTATGAATTCTACTGCATCTACAGCAAAGTATGTTGTAGACCAGCTTAGAGAAGAAGGACATAAGGTTGGATTGGTGAAGCCTCAGGTCTTTACTCCTTTCCCTAAGAAGGAGTTTCAGCAAGTTTTAAATGGAAGAAAGGGTGTAGTTGTTTTAGATAGAGCAATGTCTTTTGGGAAAGAAGCCCCCTTGTATTCCTTAGTAAAATCTTCTTTGTATGAGGTTGCTTCTCGACCCTCTTTAGGTTCTTATGTTTATGGTTTAGGAGGAAGAGACACAACCCCTGAAATGATAAGAGAAGCATTTGAAGATGTTCTTCAAGGTAATCTTATAGCTGATGAACAAAGATACCTGGGTTTAAGAGAATAATCGGAGGTGAATAATTGTGCCTAATATTAGAGATATAGTAGGATACGTTGAAACACATGATTGGGGTTTTACACAAGGCCATAGATTGTGTCCGGGTTGTAATGCTCCGATGGTTGCAAATTGGGCTACTTTGGCTGCAAAAAGTATGGGTTATGAACCTGTAGTGGCAGCTGCCACAGGTTGTCTAGAAGTTTCTTCTACGATATACCCATTTACTTCTTGGAATGTACCTTATATACACAATGCCTTTGAAAATGTTGCTGCAACAATATCTGGGGCAGAAGCCGCTTACAGATCTCTTTTAAACAGAGGGAAAATAGACAACGATAAGATAAAATTTATCGCATTTGCTGGTGATGGTGGCACTTACGATATAGGCTTACAAGCATTATCTGGAGCAATAGAAAGAGGGCACGATTTTGTTTACATTTTGTATGATAACGAAGGATACATGAACACAGGTAACCAAAGATCTGGATCTACCCCTCCAGGTGCCGATTCAACCACTGCTCCAGTCGGTAAATCTATACCAGGGAAGTTACAGTTGAAAAAGAGTATAGTTGATATAGTAGCCGGTCATGAAGGTGTTTATGCTGCAACGGCTGCAACGGCTGAACCTTGGGATTTCATGAGAAAAATGCAAACAGCGTTGGAGTTCAAAGGGCCTTCCTTCATTGCTATGCTGGCACCATGTGTAAGATTTTGGAGAATTCCTGACGATTCAGGTCCAGAAGTAACAAAGTTAGCTATTGAAACTAAATATTGGCCATTATGGGAATACAATATGGGTGTTTACAAAGTTACCAAGAAGCCTAAAACATTCAAACCAATAAAAGATTACGTAGCAAAATTAGGTAGATACAGCAAACTTATGAAAAGGCAAGATGCTAACGAAATACTGGAAGAACTACAAAATTATGTTGATGCTAAATGGGATAGATTGTTGGCTTTGGAGGAAATTTCTAAAGATAAACCTATTAGAACAAAAATATAGAGGCTTTAAAGGGGATATTAATTTATCCCCTTTTTTAAATAATAAAAGATTAAACATTGAGCAAATCCAAAAAATGTGGTAAAATTAGAATCAAAGTCATTTCATTTTTAAAGATAGTAAAATTTTAAGCAATTAGGAGGCATTAGTGGATGAATAATTGGTTTAAAAAGCATGAAAGACTGATCACTATAATAGTTATAGCAGGTTTTTTAGCAGGTATAGTTTGGTGGTCTGTGGCAACTTATGTATCATCTCGGACCCCTGTGACTACTTCACAAAATGGAAACACCCTGAGGAAAGAAGACTCTGTTTTAGTTATCACTAAAGAAGGCATAGAATTGGATTATCCTTATTGGATTATGAAGAGTGAAGTAGATAACATAACTCAGCAGCAAGCGCAGATCTATCAACAGTATTACGGTCAACAGTTGGATCCGGTTTTTGATTATTTATCACTTGATAATCAGGTGGTAGATCTACTCTTTGACGAAAAAATTGTTAGATATTACGCCGAACAAAACAATCTTTTCCCCTCTAACGATGAAGTGAATAATCAGATAAATACACAGGTTGATCAATATATATCTCAGTACAAATCTGATGAATCAAATTGGAATAATATGCTTCAGTACTACGGTAGTGAACAAAATATTCGAAACATCTTAATTTCGGGTTTACAACAAACAGTGGAGACAGATTTAATAAATAATGCGGTTAAAGATGCAGTTGCTTCGGTTCCCAGAGAAGATGCTTTAGCTTATATCGAACAAAACTTTGAAAGTATAAAGAATGATTATGAAGAAGTTAGAGTACAGCATATACTTTTTTCAGATGAGGCAACCGCCAATAGCATCAAGGAAAAGATTGAAACAGGTGAGATAACCTTTGAAGATGCCGCTTCTTTGTATTCAAAGGATACTTCTAATGCTACTAATTCTGGAGAGATTGGATGGATAAAACACGGGCAGTATGAAAAAAGTTTTGAAGATGCAGCTTTTAATGGACAAGTTGGTGAAATTATTGGACCTGTACAAACGTCTGAGGGTTTCCATTTAATAAGAGTACTTGATAGGAAAATATTTGAAAAACCCGAAGATATATTTTTGTATGATGATGTATATGCTGAAGTAGAAAGCACAGTTCAAGGTCAAAAGTATGATAATTGGTTGTCTGATTATAAAGAAAGTGAAAACTTTGGAAGGAATTATTACGATACAAAATTGATGTATATGTACGAGTTAACGAAAGCGGGTACAGATGTAGAAAGATTAGAAGAATTAGCGAAAGAACTAGAAAGTATTGTATTCGAAGGTGATGAAATTTCAATGGAAGTTGATTCTGATTATTTGGCTATATATACAATGGTTGTAAGTCAGTTAATGGGTTTATACAGTGATCAAACTACTTCCATAAATCAATATCTTAGCTTATCTGAATTTGTGGATCCAGCTATTGTTTCACTAGGTTTGGATGCTATAAATAACAAACTCGAAGAATTGAACGCTCAATCAACTACGGATGAAAGTACTTCTTTATCGAGTGAAATATCGAAATATCAAGATGCTAAAAGTTATTTAAGTTCCAAAGAATCCCTTGAGGCTTTGGGAGTACGTACTACAGAAGATGCAAGTGTTATTAGATCAGAATTACAAACTAAATCACAAGATTACACTGAAAAGTTAAAAAAGGTATTAGCCGATCTTTACGCACAGTATCCTACTTCTAAAACAATAGTTCAAATTTATTATCAGTTGAACCCTCAAGATCCCAAAGTAAAGGTTAGCTATTCGAAGTTACAGTTAGATCAGTTGAAACAATATTCCTATTATTTAGGATCTCAATATTTATTTACTCTATTCCAACAACAAATCACTGAGATTTTGGTAAATGTTCAAACAGTTGTTGATTCTACGCAAGCAGCAACCGATACTAAATTAGAAGCACTCGATGTTGGATTAGATTTAAGTGATTTGTTAGGGCTAAAGGAAATTAAATTGTCTTATTTGGAAATAATAAAAGAGATCGATCCCAACTATTACACCAATATTGATAGTATGATAGAAAGTTTGCAAAAAGAAATACAAGAAGCGAATAATGCTTCTACAGAAACATCTCAAATCGCAACTCAGTCGAATATTCAATAATCGGAATGAAAAAAAGGGAGGTATAACCTCCCTCGTATAATATGTATGGA
>NZ_JAHC01000019.1 GCF_002924625.1 Petrotoga sibirica DSM 13575
GACATATCACCGATTAGCTTTTTTTGGCTGGGACGGTAGGATTCGAACCTACGAATAACGGAGTCAAAGTCCGTCGCCTTGCCGCTTGGCTACGTCCCATTCATTAAGTCTACAAAAATCATTATAACATATCAATATTATTTTGTCAATACAACCGTTTAAAACTCCTTTGCGATTAGGTATCCATGACTTGTAGCATAGGTTATTGAACGAGTCCATCCGCTACAGTCTCCAATTATTTTTACATTTTCAAAGAAATCGTTGTTTATCTTATTTGCGTAAAATTTAACCTCTGCTCCATATAAGAGATTATCCGGGTAAGTAACACCTTTTACGACTGTTTCTAATCGTTCCAAAAAATCTATTATTGATTCGATAGTACGTCTGGGAAGAGCCAGATTCAAATCTCCCAAAATGAAGTGCTTAGGATCTAACGTTGGCTCGACTCGCCCTAATTTTTTTGTCCTTTTTGAACTTTTAAAATCTTCATAGCATTGAAGTATAACTTTGTCTCCACCAGTAAGGATATTTGAAAGCTTTGCGATATAAGAACCGTAACCAACAGGGTCGTTGAAAGGCTGAGTGAACGAATGAGTAACCAAGATTGCAAAATTAGTGTTGGCAGTCTTTTTGGTAGTATTTGCATGACCATTAACCGTTAAAAAGTCGTCGTAACTTTCCAAAGTAACCTCTCCACCAGGATTGTTGCAAAAAGTTCTCACAATATAGCCGGTTTTAGTTTTTAATCTAATTTTGAATTCGTACATTTCTTTGTTTAAGTAGTCCACTATATGATTAGGAAGTTCAAATCTGACACCTAGATCAACCTTGTCATTTGATAAGACTAAATCTGGATGATCTTTGACCATATCCGATACTAATTTATGGCCTCTTCTTCCAACGGCAACAACGACCTTGTCATAGTTTTTTTCACTTCCACTATTTGTTGCTACAACAACCTCCGGGCCAGGAATAACTTTGATAACTTCCTCACCAAATAAAAAATTAATGTTATTAAATTTTGAAAATTCATCGAAAATGTTTTTTACCGTTTCTATTAGTAGGTCTGTACCCAGATGAAAAAAGTGAGATCTTACGGGTTCAAAATCTGCATCGTAGAACTTTTTATATAGCTCTCCGTTTTCAAAAGAATCCCCTTTTTCTAATTTATTCGAAAGCTCTAATTTTTTATTCTTGTCGAACTTTGCTAAACCTGATTTTGTGAGATAATATTCTACGACTTTCTTTTGAATATTCAATGGAATAACTAAGTCTCCCCCCATTTCTTTTGAAATGAATAATTTTCCATCGTATTTTAAACCGCCGAATCCCGCACCTTCTAAATTCTCTCCTTTTTCATAAATATCTATCTTGTAGTTATCAATCTTTTCCTCTTCTTGCAGTCCTTTTAAGAAACCTATAGAAGCTGCGCCAAAACCAATAATAGCTATTTTTTTCATAGAACTCCCTCCCATTGAAACATTTGCTTTTCTACAAAGGTTCAATTTCTATTGACAAGAGTTTATAAATATAGTATAATAACTTAGAATTGCCGAGGTGGCGGAATTGGCAGACGCGGCGGACTCAAAATCCGTTGGGGTGGAGAACCCCGTGCGGGTTCAACTCCCGCCCTCGGCACCATTAAAGGGCATGCGGAGGCATGCCCTTTAATCTTTTATTGGAATCTTACCCAACTTTAATCGATATTTCTTATTGCACAATAAAATCAATTTTTAATTTATTTTCTTCTATTGGACTCACATTTAGTAATAAACCATACCGGCCTTTCAAATTTGGCACATAATTCTGAAAAATAGGGGTTAAATCTACAAGGGCATAAGTAACATCTCCTGTTCCAATTCTTTCACTTAATTTTTGGAACAATTCATTCTCTGAAAGCTTTGGTTTATCATTTAGAAGTTTTTGAAGCTCATCTGGTTTAATTTGTGATACCATCATATATTCGTCTTTCCAAACATAAAAAGTATTGGTTAACATTTCTGTTTCATTGTTTTGATTTGTAATTTCAGATTCTATATAAAATTCCATCATGTTTTCGTCGGTCTTTTTGTATTTTATATTATTTTCATTCAAAATAGGTATGATTTCGTCGATTTTAGCGTCAGTTTTCAATTTTAAATAGCTTGCGTTAGAAATTGTCGGCATTGCACCGTTGCTGGTAGCTAAATCAACGTTAGCCTCTATTCCTTGAGAAACAGATATTAAATTTTCGACGATTTTGTAATCTACTATTATGTTTATGAAATCTGCGTAATTTGTTAAATCTTTTGGGATTAAACCAGAGGTAAAAAATATACTACCCAGGAATGGATATTCTTGAGCCCCTTTTACAAAATTTTTATCGATGAATTCTGTTTCTGCAGTTCCATTTCCTCCACCTATTAAAAAGCCATCTTTAGTGTAAAAATAGCCATCTCCTCGATAGTCGGACGTGTTTATTCTGTAATATAATCCTTTTTTCGCGGGAAGAATTTCTTCAAAATCAGTAACCCCTTTTTCAGAAGAAGAATATACCTCTTTATTTTGAACCATTACAAGGTAGTTTTCATTTTCAATAGTTTGAAATACAGGGGTAAAAGAAATTCCGTAATCTTTCAAAAGTTCTAATAGCTTATCCAAATCCGATGCAAAAGTTTGGGGATTTTCTAAAGGACCAATAGAAAAACCAAAAATATAGTTATTTTCTTTAGGCTCTTGAACGAAAATCGAAAGGTTAACATTTAGATTATTCAAAAAACTTTCGTAATCTATCTTTAAAGCGTTAAAATACATTTTAGCAAAGTTGGAAATCATTAGTTCGGCGTTAAATGGTTCTAACAATAAAGTTTTCATAGTTGGTACGGTTTTTAAATCCGCGTATGTACCCTCTAAATCATTTATTAAAACTACCAATTTTGAATCTGAAGGTACTAATTTTAAAATGTCTTGAGGGAAAATAGTAATACTAAAAATGAAAATTACTAATGAAAAAGAAAATAAGAATTTTTTCATAATTTGCATCGTGCGATACTACGCACATTACCTCCTTTGATTTTTTTTGATATTGTTCATATTATTTTATCATAAATTTTCAGAATATTTGAAAACATTTGCCTACATTTCCATTAGCAAAGCAACCAATAAAAATGACATTTGATAGATAAAACTATTTTCAAAACTGTATATATCTATTGAAGGCAAAGCTACCTTTTTTCTTAACAATATGAACGATAGAATCCCTGCAGCAAACAGTAAATATTCAGTCAAAATTTTTAAGATGGATAAGTTGGAAGCGATAGTTGTGAAATAATAAGTTATAGATACAACGTTTAAAATTGCGAAGGTGAACATATACCAGTATTTGTATTCAAAATTTTTCTTCTTCACTTTAAAGATGTTTAATAATTTATAAAAGTACATTCCGAAGATATAGATGTTTATCTCCAGAAAGTAAGATAAAGATAAATTATCTTTAAGAATATAAAGGCTAAAGGGGAACAACCCTCCCAGGTTCATCAGCAAGAAAATGAGCAAAAGAAAAGTATCTAAGGATATTTGTGCACTTTCCAAATCTTTTAAATTTTTTGTGCCATTTTTCTCGTATATATCTTCGGCTATCATGAATAAAAATCCTTTAGTGAACATATGAAAAACTATAAAATATGGAAAAAAAGGCGGGTTAATTAGAATGACCATTAGCCCATAACTCATCTGAGTCATAGTGGAATAAGCCATAAATTTTTTGATATCGTTTTGTAGCAGTGTAAAGATAGATGCAAAAATAGCAGTTATAATTGCGAAATAGTATAGAAAAACTCTAAGTTCATTGGGTAAAGAGGGTGTGAGTAAATAAACTATAAATAAAGGAAGTTTAACAATTATACCTGATAATATAGGAGAGATTCCTTTTACAGCCTCAGTGTGAGCATCGGGTAACCATCCAGATAGAAAAAATAGTCCGCCTTTAGTTAACAGTCCTGTTAGGATAAAACTGAATGCAAAAATATTAATTGCATTGGAAAGGTTGTAATTGAGATTCAAAGTGCCTGAATTTGAATAAAGAATTCCCACACCAATCAAATAGAAATTCAAAGCTACTAAGCTCATCATCAAGTACTTCAAAGCTGCCCATATTCTTATTTCATTCTTATCGTATGATAACAAAAGAAAAGTTAATATAGAAGCTAGCTCTAAATGAACGTATATGTTGAAAAAATCTCTACTCATAAAGAAACCATTTATACTTCCAGTTAATAGAAGCCAAAGTGAAAAAAACACGTGATCATAATTTTTGTAGATTCTAAAAAAGGTTATTAAAGAGAAAAGATTGAATAAAATAAGTAAGAATTTAATATTAAAGTCAAAGGTAAATTCTATACCTTTAAGACCGGAATAGTTTCCTATTACAAATGAACCTTCTTGAAAAATAGCAAGAAATAAGAAAGTTAGTATATACGAAATTGACACCAGTAAGGTGGTTTTTCTTTTAAAAATATAAGTCAGTATGCCGAAAGATATGGGTATTAAGGATACAAGTAGAATCATGCTTTGCTCCTGCTTATATGAGATTTCTTATTTTTTCTTAGCTTTCTTTTCAATTTCATCAACTTCAAGGGTCTTGAATTTGGAAGATAATATCATTGCAAAAACTAACATTAATGCCAAATTTGCAAATCCAATTACTATAACGGTAAGCAGAAAAGAATGTATGAGCGGGTCTGCGTAGGTTTGTAAATTTGCGGTGATAATAGGTGAATTTGTATCGTAGGCTAAAAGAACAAAAAAAAGAACTATTCCTCCTTGGAAAACCCCGAGGTTGATAAATATTAAGATAAGATCTTTTTTTACAATAATTCCAAATAAACCGATAAGTATTATTGATAAAGTGATGATATAGTAAATATTCACAATAATCCCCTATGTTTTAAAAATCTATACAGGATAGTCCATGATCCACCAAAAACCTCGAAATAAATTAAAAAGTTTAGCAAAATGGCGGATCCTCCACTTGCCAATTCTCCAGGAGATCCTTTTAGATGGAAATTAGAGAAAATAGAATCTCCCCAAACGTATCCTAACAAACCATATATTATTATGAATAAAGGTACCAGCATTTTCAACTTCTCAATTTTTGATTTTACAAACAAGTTTTCTATTTCATCCGTTGGTCGTACCAAGGAAACCGCTAGAAAACCTGTTCCTAGAATAGTACCTGCAGCAAAACCACCACCAGGGGCTATATGGCCGGTTATCGCAATATAAAGAGAGATTAAAACTATTATTTGAAAAATTATTGGTGTTATAACCTTTATGATTGGGGTGTCGTATTTTATCTGCTGGTCGTCGGGAGCAACCGTAGGAATTTTCCCTATAAATTCGGAAATACCAATGATTGCCACTGTAAAAACCAATATTTCAAAAAAGGTATCGTAGATCCTATAATCAAGAACAATAGCGGACACCATATTAATTGATCCGTTTTCAGCAAAAATTCCAGAAGGTTCATAGAAACTTTTCATATCTCCAACTTTTAAGTTTAATGCAAGGACGAAAAAAATTGTTATTATCAACGATAAAACAAGGTAATTTTTCATCCAATATACCTCCTGACGAGGTTCTCATAATATTCTGTGTCACTTTTTATTTCTTCCAAAAATTTATTGAAGTCCCTTGCTAAAGATTTATCTCTTTTATAAAAGATTATTCTGTAACTAGTATCTTTAATAATCTCTATCTTTTTAGACAACAGCCTTTCTTCTCCCATAACGATTTTTCTGAATCTTACGGCATCAATTATAAAATCATCATCCAAATCTTCAAAGCTTTTTGATTTTAAGTTTGGCATAAAAATTCCTAAACAAGTTTTATTAGGTTGACCAACAGCGTATAATTTTGATAATAATATACCGCTGGATGGTATTATGTTTTCGTAATTATTATCATCTAAAATTATTCCTCCAGCCAGAATTTCTCCATGGTCGTTTATGTTATCCATGGGATCTTCAAGATCTTCTGTGTTCACTTTTATGAAATCGGCATCCAATCCTTTTCTTTCCAAAAATTCTTTGATTAGTTCGTATTCAAATCCGTATAAATTTCCTTCTTTTTCCTCTATCATATAAGGGGTTTCAATGTAGTAGACCTTAACCTCGGCTGTCTTTTTTATAGCAATTAAATATATAAAAACAACAAAAGCTGCACCAATGGTTATTTCAACAAAAGCTACATCCGGTGCATTCAAAAGAAAAAACAATACAGAAATTGCAACAGAAAAAACCCCATAGCCAATGATCACGTTAATATAACTTTTTTGTGATAATATGTATAATGAAAGAACGATCAAACTTAAGAAGAGAAAAATTATAGAATAGCTCATTTGTTTTCTCTGCCAACCTTTTCCCCGGACTTTGCAGCGTGATAAGCTATTATCGAAGAGATTGCTGGATTCAAAACTAGAATAATGATAAACAATATGAGTAATCTACCCATGTTTTCAGGGTATTTTAGCATCAGTGAGATTATAACGGAGATTATTCCTACTGTATCTGCTATCCCGATTGCTTGAATTTTAGAATAGAAATCCTCCATCGTAAACAATCCTAAGGTTCCAGAAAGCAAAAATATTATCCCTATTCCCATTAAAATGTTGGCGATCATCTTTTATTACCCCCTCTTTCCAGGTACGACGAGACTATCAAAACACCCCATATGTTAAGAATTAAGAAAATAATTATAACGTCCAAAAGAAAAGATTGATCTGAAAGAAGGGAAAAAACCAACATCAGAATGACCGCTTTTGAAGAAAACGAAGAATAGGAAAGTAACTTTTCCCATGTTGATTTTGTAGTTATTAACTTAATCAAAATCATAAAAAGGGATATTAGGATGCAAATTTCAAGTATATGGATCAGATTATATCATCCCTCCAAATATTATCTGCTCTATGGGCTTCCTCTGGAGTTAAAGAAACTTTGTGGACTATTAATTTATCCTCTTCTTCATATAAAACAAGTGTTTTAGGAGTTAATGAGATGGAATTTGCTATTGCAGTTTTTTCAAAATCAGATTTTCCCTTAACATCTATGTGAGATAAACCCGAGTACCTTTTTAAGAGTATCAAAGGTAAAAAAGAAAATGCATTTTTATACATTTTTAAAAGGCTACCTAAACTGTACACCAACATTTGAATCGTTCCATAAGTGGTGTTTTTAAAAAATAAGTTGGTTACTCTGATTGTTATGATAACACCGAAAACTCCTAATATTAGTGAAAGATCGGAAAAATCGTTAATTAGAACACTCCAAATTGCAAATAAAAAGATGTATGCCATATAAAATCACTTGCCTTATTTAAAGGCTGAGTCAGGATTGTGATTTGCAATTGTTTTTGATATTGTATCTACAATTTCTTCCATTGTTTGTCTTATGTCGTTTGTTTCGACTGAAAATCCAGCTGCCCGCGGATGACCGCCGCCACCAAAATTGAGAGCAATCTTTGATACATCTGCCCATTTTTTGGATCTCAATGAAACATGATAGGAACCTTTTGCATATTCTTGAAATACGATGGCGATCTCAACGCCTCTAATGGATCTAAGATTTTCCACAAATGAAGGGGAATCTTTTGGTAAAACGTTATATTTGGAAAGCATATTCAAGGATAATAAAGAGTAAGCAATTTGGCCATTTAAAGCTAGTTTAAGATTGGAAATGACGTCTTTATACAAGTAAATTTGTTCTAATGGAATGTTATCCAATATGGTATTTGAAATATCGCTAATGTTTGCACCTTTTTCAATCAACTCAGTAACATCTTTGAAAACTAAAACGCCTGCGTTTTGATATTTAAAGAAGCCGGTATCGGTTGCTATTCCCAACAAATTCATTGTCGACAGTTCTTTGTCGTATTCAACATTTAAAGAAGTCAATATTCTATAAACCATTTGAGCGGTTGACGCCATTGTGGTGTCTACCCAATTTAGATTTCCAAAATATTTATTTGTTATGTGATGATCGATCAACAGGACATGAAAAGCATTTAAATATTTTTCAAATCTTCCTATTCTATCTGGTGATGAACAGTCTAAAATTACCATTATATCGTATTTTTTATAAATTATTTCTTCAACATCTTCAAACTTTTTGATCTTCGATTTAACTAAAGGAAATTGTAAAAGATATTCTGGAATTTCATCATCGATTACTGCTGTTACATTTTTCCCTAATTTTTCTAATCCCAAAGTCATCGATACTAAACTACTCACATCATCTCCATCTGGAAGTATATGACCTACAACCAAAATATTATCATTCTTATTTATTTCTTCTACAATCTCTTTTAGATTTTCAGACAACTTTTTTCCTCCGCTCTTTTTGATGTTTTTCATTAAAATAATTTAATAGCATTGTATACAACTTTTTCAAACTTTCCCTTTATTTTTTCCGTTATTCTAAGTACTTCTTCATGTCTTAGAGGTTGTGGCAGAATACCAGCAGCCATATTCGTAACAGCAGAAAATGAAATCACTTTTAAACCAACATGATTGGCCGCCATTACTTCTGGTAAGGTTGACATACCCACTAGGTCTGCTCCATATTTGTCGAACATTCTAATCTCAGAAGGGGTTTCGTAGGATGGCCCCAAAGTCCATAAATAAGTTCCCTCTTTGAGCTCTATATTATCTTTTTTACATTTCTCTATAACGTTTTTTACCCAATTTTTATCGACAGGTTCAACTAAAGAAGGGAATCTTGGGCCAAACTCATCTAAATTAGGGCCTCTTAAAGGATTTTTAAATGTGAAATTTACGAAATCAACATCTACCACTATATCCCCCGGAGAAAATGTTCTGTTAATTCCACCAGCTGCGTTTGTTATTATCAGACCTTTAAGGCCTAAATCCTTCATCACATAAATAGGGAAAACTATATCTTTTAGTTCAATTCCTTCATAAGCATGAAATCGGCCTTTTAATATCATGACAGGGATACCTTCTATTGTACCTATTATTAAAGACCCTTCATGTCCTACTACAGTTGATTGTGGGAAAAAAGGAATGTCCTTGTATTCAATCACCTTTGGATTTTCTACTTGGTCGGCTATGTATCCAAGGCCTGAGCCTAATATTAATCCTAGAATTGGTTTTATTTCTATGTTTTCTTTAATGTATTGAGAAGCTTTTTCTATTTTAGTGGTCATATGTAAATATGTACCTCCTTAGGGCAAAAAATAAATTTAAAGGTTTAAACCTTAATTTAGATTTCCTATTATTATATGCCTTGATTCATTTGACGTAATGTTGATTACTTTTTCATTAATCAAAATTTCGGTTATGTCATCGGTTTTCTTAATTACTTTTAGTGTTAAACCAGGATATATTCCTTTGTCCATTATGTTTTTTCTTAATGTAGAATCTCCTGAAATATCGTATATTTTTGCAGTTTCGGAAACAGATAAATCCCAGAGAGAAGTTTTGAAGTCATGAGGCATTTTCTTACTATAATTTGAAATAAACTTTTTCGCTTCAGTTAATTCTATGGGATTTCTTTTAAGGAATAACATCAATCCATCTAAAGAAATATAAAAATTATCATTCATATGGTGCTCAATGCCACAAGACAAGTTATAAGCCTCTTCTTTTGAAAGCCCTAATACGTTGACAAAAAAATCTATAAGAATTATGTATTTTCTATAAACCTTTTCTGCGTTAAGTAAGCCTTTTTCCGTTAGTTTTACATAACCGTACCGCTCATGTTTAACATAACCATATTTTTCTAATTTTCTAATGGCTTCAACCGAGGAAGCATCTTTTACAGATAATATTCTTGAAATATCTCTTACCCTTGGTATTTTTCCGTCGATATGTAAAATATAAATAGCTCTCAAATAATTTTCCAGACTTTCTGAGATATTTTCTGCCAATATTTACCCTCCTTTTTTCAGTACTTCTCTGATAAACAAGCCGGTTTCCATTCCTGTTTCTATCGTTTTTCCATCACATTCCACTATTGGAAAAGATGAAGTTTTTCCCTTTTTAACGACGGTTGCCTTCTTGCCGTTGTTTAAAATTACCTGGGTTCCTGTTGGGTACAACCCAACTATTGAAAAGAAAACACTTACATAATACGGATCAAAAATTAATCCTGAATATCTTAAGAGAAAACTCATTGCATCGTATGGAGAGTTCCCTATTTCTATGTAGGAATCATAAGCGTCTCCTATTTGTAATATTCTTACCAAAGGACTTATAGCGTTCTCTTTTAATCTCATAAAAATACCAGTTCCATCGTAGCGTTCGTGGTGGGTAGAAATAGCATCTACAATTTCTTTCCCTATGTTTTTTTGAATATTTTTTAATGTTTCATAAGCGGATACAATATGAGATCTGACAGATACATCTTCTAAGTCTATATAATCAAATATCACTCTTTTTCCTATCAAACTGTATCCAATGTCATGAAGTAGACACGTTTTAACGAGCGAGTCGAAGAATACATCTGGCATATTCAATTTTGAAGCGATTATTGAGGCAATGATCGATGTATTTATAGAATGAGAATTTAAAGCTTCGCTTCCTATGGCATGGAATAAATTTAGTACAACGTCTTCGGTTTTTAAAAATTTCTTATAAATATCTTCTGCAAGAGAATCTAATTCTGAAGGATCATCCTTTAAATACGTTATATCTTTTACAAATTCAAAATGTTGATGCCATTCATTATATGTTTCTTCTTCTACAATAGGTGGAATAGATTCAAACTCTATGGAAATCTTTTCTTCGATCTTTTTTTCAATAAAATCATTTTCATCGTAAACATTTACCGTCTTTATACCATGGCTTCTTAACCTGTTAATGTCAGTTGATTTTAAGACAGTTCCTTTTGGAATTAACAAAAGAGATTCTTTAAAAACATCTTCTGCAACTATTTGACCGGGTTTTAATTCATAAAAAGGGATTCTTTTCATAAAGAGCACCCACCTTCAGGATTTTATTGGTTTTTTCGGTGAAAGTATTGAAACGTATTTATTATTAGAAAAAATGTTGTTTGCCGTTTCAAAAACGTTATGAATTTCAACCTTTTCTATATTTTTTATAAATTCTTCTATCGTCATGATTTTACCATAATTTATATACAAATCTAAAACATTTAAAGCCATAGATAAATTGTTTTCTACCTCTAACGTTAATTTACCGATTAATCTATTTTTCCCGTAATTGAACCATTTTTCTATTTCTTTATTATTCTTAAGATCATCTACAACTTCCTGTATTTTTCCAAGTAGATTTTCTAGGTTTTTATCGGTTGTTGCCGCATAAAATAATAACAAACCAGCTTTCGGATAAGTTTCATAATCAGATGTGACTTCGTAAGCTAAACCTTCTTCTTCTCTAATTTTTGAAAATAGGAGGGAACTCATTCCACTTCCCAGAAAGGTATTGAGTACTAGTGTAGAGTAATAAGATTTATCTAATTTAGAAGGTGCTTTAAATCCTTCAACTAAATAATTGCTAGCTAAATCATTTTTGTATTTTTTGATGAAGATTTCTTTGTCTACTATCGAAGGACTGATGATGTTATTTTTAAAAGAGTTCAAATTTGGAATACTTTTTATTTGGTTGAGTTGTTTCAATACCGAAACCTCATCGAACTTTCCTGATATTATGACTACAGTGTTTTCCGGTTGATAGTATTTGTAGTGGAATTCTTCTAGTGTTGATTTTTTTATATTCATGACGGTATCTTTGTATCCCATTATAGGTCTTGAAAAGTTGTCATCGTATATATTTTTGTATAAGTTTTCAAATACTATGTTTATTGGTTCGTCTTCATATGAAGAGATTTCTTCTAATATTATACCTTTTTCTTTTTCTATATCCTCTTCCTTGAATAAAGGTTCATAAAGGATCTCAGACATGATTTCTAGTGTTTCATTCACTTTTTGAGAAGGTATCTTCGCAAAAAATACTGTGAAATTCTTTGAAGTGAAGGCATTTAATACACCCCCTACTTCTTCAATTGGTTGTTTAATTTCGAAGGTATTTTTTCTTTTAGTTGCTCGAAAAGAAACGTGTTCAATGAGATGAGACAATCCTGCATTTTCTTTTGTTTCCTTTGAGGAACCTACTTTCACACAAAAAAGTACGGACGCACTCATCATAGAATCCCTGTTAATAAGAATTACATCTAAACCATTGTCTAATATTTTATGAGTATACAAAATTAGTTTTCCTCCATGTACTAAAGAGTTTAAAATCATTTTTCTTAAATATTTTGTTTGGAAAAACAGCAAATTTACGATATTTAATTATACCATAACAATATCAATTATATCTAACTTATATAACATACAATACAAAAAATTGGTTTGATAATTGTTCTAGCAAGAATTTAGAAAGTATCTATAAAATTTGCTCTGATTTTGGTTTATAAAATAAGTGTTAAAAATGTCAGATATTTTAGGAATAAAATGGGGGAGGGGACGAGGCAAAAAGCAAGAATTTTTTTATCCTTATGGATATGAGGCAGGAAAAGGGTTGTTTTATATAAATTTTAGAACTTCTAAAGACAATATCTATTACTAATATTAATAAAAACATGCGGTTAAAAAGCCGCACGTTTGATTTTTTAATTTTCTTCTTTTAATTGTTTTAATTGGAATTTTCCTTGATCTTCGATCTTCATTACTTCGACTTTAACCTTATCACCAATTTTAAAGGTTTCAAGTTTGTCTTTTAAATTGGAGACATGTAACATTCCAACCTTACCCGGTAACACTTCTACAAATATTCCATACTTTTCAACCCTTTTCACGGTACCTTCAAAAATTCCACCTTTTTCTACTTGTGCGATTAAATTTTGAATGTGCTTAATAGCTTCATCAACCTTGTTTGCATCATGGCCGGTTACCTTGACTTTTCCATCATCTTCAATGTAAACTTCGACATTGTATAATTCGCTGATCTCTTTAATATTTTTCCCGCCGGGGCCTATTACTTCTCCTATTTTTGAAACGGGTATTTTAAATACTTTCATTATTGGAACGTATGGAGACAGTTCTTTGCGTGGTTGAGGGATAGTCTCGTACATCTTATCTAAAATCTTTAACCTTGCTATTTTTGCTTTTTCTAGAGCCTTTTGAAGAACTTCTTTATTAACTTGACTGGTTTTAACATCCATTTGAAAAGCAGTTATTCCATCTCTAGTTCCCGCTACTTTAAAATCCATGTCTCCTAGGTGGTCCTCCATTCCTAAAATATCTGTTAAAACTACGAAACTATCGTTTTCAAAGATCAAACCCATGGCGATACCTGCCACATGTTTCTGGATAGGTACACCTGCATCCATTAAGGCCAAAGAAGCTGAACATACACTAGCCATTGATGAAGAACCATTCGATTCTAAAATATCTGAAACAACTCTAATAGTGTAAGGGAACTCCTCATCGCTCGGAATAAGGTTTTTATGTGCCCTTTCTGCTAAATGTCCGTGGCCAATTTCTCTTCTGCTGACTCCTCTGAGCCTTTTCACTTCACCCGTTGAGAAAGGAGGAAAATTATAATGGAGCATAAACCTCTTTTCTTCGTCGCTGAATATAGTGTCAAGAACTTGAACATCCAAAGGAGCACCTAACGTAACAGTTCCTAGAGATTGAGTTTCCCCTCTGGTAAAAAGTGCAGAACCATGCACTCTCGGTATCAGTCCTACTTCACAGGTGATATCTCTAATTTCATCACAAGTTCTTCCATCAACTCTTTTGTTCTCATTGATAATCATCTTTCTCATCGAATCTTGAAGTTTTTCTTCAAAAGCATTTTCTAAGAAACGTTTTTTATCTTCAAAAAAAGCAACACTCCATTTTTCCAAGAATTTTTCTTCAAATTTATTCATTACGTTCTTTTTATACTCTGATATAACTTTATCTCTGTTTTTTTTACCTTTTGTGAGAAGCACCTTTTTTAACTCTTCTTCGTCTATGAGTGATAAGTAATCTTCAATAAATTCCTCTGGAACTATTTCTTTTTGAACTTCCCATTTTTCAATGTTTAATTCCGAAAGAAACTCTTCTTCAATTGATATAATTTCTTTTATTTTTTCCTGTGCAAACATCAGAGCATCGACCATCTCTTCTTCCGAAACTTCCAGTGACTCACCTTCCACCATTGTAATTGCATCTTTAGTTCCTGCAACTACCATGTCGATTTTAGAATTTTTTAGTTGTTCTTGGGTTGGAAAGGCAACGAACTGTCCATCAACGTATCCTATTCTTACTCCTGCAACAATACCATCAAATGGGATAGGTGAAAGATTCAAGGCTAACGAAGCGCCTGTTATACCCCATGTTTCTATGCTGTCGTCATTCAACATTGAAAATACGGTAGTTATGACTTGAACCTCGTTGAAGAAATTCTCTGGAAACAAAGGTCTAATCGGTCTATCGATGAGTCTTGCGGCTAATATAGCTTCGTCACTTGGCTTTCCTTCCCTTTTTATAAATCCTCCTGGGATTTTCCCAACCGCATAGAATTTTTCCTGAAATTCTACGGTTAACGGGAAAAAATCCTGGCCTTTTACTGCATCTCCCGAAGCATCTGTTGTAACTAATATCGTTGACTCGTTAAAAGTCAGCATCACAGAACCAAGAGACTGTTTGGCAACTTTACCATGTTCAATACGTAATTTTCTGCCAAAAAGTTCTTTTTCCAATACTTTCATTCTCACACCTCCTATAAAAACAAAACGGAGCTTATGCCCCGCTTTTTAAAAAATTTGTTATCAACCTCTTATACCTAATTTATTGATGATTTCTTGATAAACTAAGGGTTTGTTTTTTCTCAAATATTTGAGCATCTTTCTTCTTTTCCCTACCATCATCATCAATCCACGTCTACTATGATAATCTTTTGGGTGTTGTTTCAAATGTTTCGTTAAATGTTTGATTCTAGCAGAAAGTAGAGCTATTTGCACCTCTACAGAACCAGTATCTTTGTCGTTGACTTTAAATTTTTCAATAAGCTCTTCTTTTTTTTCGGGGTCCAATCCTCTAGACATCTTTTCTATAACCTCCTGCAAACTATTCCTTTAACCAAGTAAAGGGGTTACACCCTAAACTGAGTTGAAGGTACTAAAATATATTATACAATTATATCTTCATTTTGTCAAATTTATTGATGCAGTTGATGGTATTTGATCTTCATTGATGTATTCTCGGATTGCATGTGAAGCAGCTATAGCTCCATCGGATACCGCAGTTACAATTTGTCTTAGCTCCTTTTTTCTTACATCTCCTACTGCATAAATACCTTTAACTTTTGTTTCCATATTTTCGTCTGTAATTAAGAAACCATATTCGTCAAACTCGAAAAGATCTTTATTTAAAAAGCTTGTTTCTGGTACTAATCCAACGAAAACAAAAACTCCATCGAAAAGTTCTTCATAGACTTCACCGTTTTTTAGATTTTTAATGACCAA
The DNA here is from genome assembly GCF_002924625.1 of Petrotoga sibirica DSM 13575. Lineage (GTDB taxonomy): Bacteria > Thermotogota > Thermotogae > Petrotogales > Petrotogaceae > Petrotoga > Petrotoga sibirica. Next base: position 15,471 of record NZ_JAHC01000019.1, read on the forward strand.
ACTTTCTACCTTATCTTTGCCTTTGATTTCTTCAATGACCGAATTCCATTTAAATTTTATGTTATTACGAGAAAAGGCTCTATCTTGATAAAGTTTATCTGCTCTTAGTTTTTCTCTTCTGTGAATTATATAAACTTCTTTAGCTATGTTTGATAAATAAACAGCTTCCTCTACAGCTGTATTTCCTCCTCCCACGACGGCAATCTTTTTATTCTTAAAAAAATGGCCATCGCACGACGCACAGTAAGAAACTCCTTTGGAGGAAAATTCTTTTTCGCCTTTAACTCCTAATTTTCGAGGGTTAGATCCACTTGCTATTATTATTGCTTTTGATTTAATTGTTTTCCCATTTTCCATAACAACCATTTTGTTGGGACCTTCATCCTTTAATTCTACAACCTTTCCGTCATAAAAATCGGCTCCAAAGTGTACTGCATGCTCTTTCATCAAAGTGGAGAGTTCTTCACCTTTTATCGTTTTAAATCCCGGATAATTTTCTATAATATCCGTTAAATTCATTTGACCGCCTTCAACGGCTTTTTCAATTACAAGTGCAGAAGCCCCGCCTTGTAAGGCATATATAGCAGCTGCAATTCCAGCAGGTCCACCACCAATTATTACTATGTCGTATTGTTGTTTTATTTCGGATTTTTTGTTGACTCCATCAACATTAAAAAACATGCAAGAACCTCCTTAAACTGTCCTATTCAACAGCTTTTAAAACTTCTTCCACAAAACTATTTTCAGGGTAGGCTCCTACAAACTCTCCTTTTTTTACCCACGTACCGTTTTCTTTTACTTCTATCACAGTATGAGGGACGGAACTGACAGCGTATTCGAAGGATATACTATCGAATTCGTTTGCTTCAATCATTTCCCCTATTATGTTAGGGTTTAACATAGCTGTTTGATGAGCAGCAAAAACAGCCCTAGGGCAGTATGGGCAAGTAGGAGTCACGAAAACTCTGATTCTTACATTTTTATCTATCTGTGATAATTTTTCTTTGTTTTCATTATTGAAAGAGTCTACAGTTTTATTAGAAACAGCTATGATATTTTGAAGAAAGGTGGCGAACTCATAACCCGACGGTATCCCATAGTATCTAATTCTGTAATCTCTTCCTTCGTTATCTAATATTAGCATAGCTGGTAATAGATCTTTTTCAATATCGTAATTGTTGATTTCTTGAGAATCAGAGTGGCGGGTGTCAACCTTTATCCTATCATCTAATTCACGGAGTTCTTCAAGTAACTGTTCAACTATTTCTGAGTATTCTCCATCATTTTTAAATAACAGTAGTTGAACCGGTTCCGTCAATTTCTCTAAAATTTCTCTTACCTTATTTTGTGTTTCTTTGTCCAATATTTTTTCCATATTTTAAAAACCTCCATCTATTGAAATGTATTAAACATACCCTATATAGGTATATTAACATATTTTGATTTAATCTACTTTAAAATTCTAAACGCTTTGTTAATTTTTGATGATTTAACTAGTGTTGTGAAAAATAACAGAATAGACGGTATTATTATTACTAAGGGGTTTAGTATTACAGGGACTGACAGGAATAATTTATCCATGAAATAATAAAAAGATACGGCGAATAGAAAAGCCTCAACGCCTCTCATTAGTATTTTTTTTGAGAGAAAATTGGTAAAGTATGTTTTTTTTGAATATCCGAAAGAGAGGATCGTAATTTTGAACCTTTCATGATATTTTTTAGTAGCAGCGTCAAACGATCTAAGATAAAATAAGAGTAAAATAAAGAATGCAATTATCTCCATTAATATGGTTAAATCGTTTAAATACTTCAAATAAAAACATACCAGCAAAAAAGATATTGCTCCGTACATGTTAAAATAATCTACGAAGTGATAGGGTTCTCTGTTTTTCATGATCAGAAATTTAATAACAGCAAAGGATATTAAAAAGCTGACTGCGTTGATAAACAATGACTTTAATAATACCATAAAAATTACCTCAGAGCTTTATTCTTTATTTTCTGGATTACTTTCAGAGTTTATATCGTTTCTTGAAATATCCGCCATAGCAGCTACAGAACTCAATATTCCTGAAATTTCATAAGGCATAAAGACCTTTGTTGATTTTCCATCTGAGATTGCTTTTAATGCCTCAAAATATCTTATTGTTATCAAATCTTTTGTAGGATTACCCTTATGGATTGAGTCGAAAACTTTAAGAATTGCTTCAGCTTCTCCATCGGCTTCGATACTTAATTTATACTTTTGGGCGTCTGCTTTTTTCTTGACGGCTTCCGCTTCACCCTCTGCTTTTAATATTGCGGCATTTCTGTCTCCTTCTGCTCTGGTAATTTGTGACTGTTTGTACCCTTCAGCCTCTAAGATTACAGCTCTTTTCATTCTTTCGGCTTTCATTTGTTTGCTCATTGCATCCATAATGTCTTGAGGAGGATCGATCTTCTTAATCTCTACTCTTGTGATTCTTACTCCCCATTTATCAGTGGCTTCATCTAATACTTCTCTGAGTTTTGTGTTGATTCTCTCTCTAGAGGTTAATGTTTGGTCTAATTCTAATTCACCGATTACGTTCCTTAAATTTGTTTGAGCTAATTTAACAGCGGCAGAGGTAAAATCTCCAACGTTGTAGACTACTCTATAAGCGTCAGTTACCTCGTAATATATAATGGCATCAACGGTAACTATGACGTTATCCCTAGTGATAACCTCTTGAGGTGGAACGTCGATTACCATTTCTCTTAAATCTACTTTAGTTATTCTTTCTATGAAAGGCATGATAAAATTCAACCCAGAATCAACCTCTCTATGAAACTTCCCTAATCTTTCTATCAAACCTTTTTCGTAAGGACGTATAATTTTCAAACTCATTGCTACGATAAAGATCAAAAATAGAACCACTATTATCAATATTACCAACATTGTTTTCCCCCACCTTTCTTTTTCAAATTTTGTTCACCAAAAAACATCTTACTCTTCGATATCTTTTTTTTGATTATCTTCAGGGGCTTTAATTTTTTTTATGTACACAAAATTAGCGCTTTTTTTTGTTATTACAACATCATCCCCCACATTAAAATAGGTTTCTTCATCTTCCGGATACGCTCTCCATTCGTCTCCCTTTATTTTAACGATGATTCTACCTTCCTCATCAATCTTACTCACCTTGCCGTTCATACCAACAAATTGATCTTGATAAGGTTTGATAGTAGAAGAACCTTTGTACAAATTTTTTACGATTTTTTTCGTTGAGATCCACAGCAAAAAAGAAACGATTAAGAATATTAACAAATTTAAAACAACCGATGAAATAAATAAAGAAGCAACAGCTGCTACTCCAGCTCCTATGGCGAACCATAGAAAGAAAAAAGATGGTAGTATGGCTTCAGCAATCGCAAAAATTATTGCAAAGATAACCCACACACCCCATTGACCCATAATTATCACCTCACGTCATTTTCAAACATCATTTGCGAAGCAAATGAGAATTAGGATGTTACTTCTAAAGCATTGCAAAAAAAGACCCTTTTGCAAAAAACAGCAAAATTAGATTTTAAAAACTTTTTCTGGATGGACGATATTTATTTGTATATTTGGGAATTCATTATTTAATTCTTCTTTGGCTAACTTAATTTTGCTGTTGTACCTACTTGACACATGGTATATGATTATTCTCTTTGGCTTGGAGATGTTTATTAAATTTTTTAATTCTGATAGTGAGGTATGGTTTCTAATTTTTCTATCCTTTTCATCAAAAAAGGTACATTCATGAACCAAGGTCGCACAATCTTTTGCGAAATTGGGTGGAATAGGTAGAGAATCTCCGCTTATAGTCAATATATTGGCAATGTAATTTTCTAAGATATCTTCTTTTTTATTAATTATTAAATCTTTTATTTCTGACTCTTTTAGTTCTCTGTACTCTTCTTTTAATCTTTTTCTTTGTTCTAAAATTTGGTAACCAAAAGAGACTTCCCCAGGGGTGTGTCTTGTTTTAAATGGTTTTATAAATCTTTTGTTGTTAAGAGGGATCATGTCGGATAACGTTATTTCCCTAAAATCTATTTTGTATCTTAATCTTTTATTCATTTTACCTATAAATTTTAAATATTCATCAATATTCTCTGATCCCTTTGGATAGTAAATTTCTAGTTTTTTGTTTCTGTTTCCCATAGCGTTATTACGAGTGTTAACGATTCCCCACAATCCAGCTATATGATCTACGTGGGAGTGCGTTAAAAGAATCTTCTCGATTCCATATATTTTGTTCCCTAACTCTGCACTAACCCCCTCGCCAGCATCGAAAAGTATTCTATCTGGCTTATAAAAAACCCATGTCGTATATAATGCCTTTGATCTTATCAAAAACTCCAACTGCCACAACTCCCATTGTAATTTTATTCATTTTCTGGTTCAACTTTTACCTTTATTTCTCCTCTAACACCTTGAGCGAGTTTAACTTTTAATGTGTGAGTTCCCAATTCTTTTATGTTTACCTTTTCATCAAACCAAGTTTTGTCAAATTTTTCACCGAGTAATTCTTCTATTTTCTCAGAAATATTTTGAGCCGTCACAGCACCAAAAAGCTTACCGGTTTCTCCGGATTTTGCTTTTATTACTATCTTTGTGCCTTTCAATTTTTCTAAAATTTCTTCGCTTCTTTTTTTTAGACTTTCCTTCTTTTTGTCTTCAATTTTTTTGCTTTCCTCAACATGTTTTAGATAGCCCCCAGTTGCTTCAACAGCTAAATTTTTTGGAATCAGATAATTCCTTGCGTATCCATCAGAAACTTCTTTTATTTCTCCTTTTTTTCCCAATTTTGACACATCTTCCAATAACAATACTTTCATATTTTATAACACCCCTTTGTACAATTTTATCATAATTAGGTAAAAAAAGTACCTTCAAAAAAAATAGATAGAGGAATCCCTCTATCTATTTTATTTACAATGTAAATTGTCGCCTCACTCGTTCATATATGGAACCAACATCATTTTTCTAGCACGATGAATCGCTGTTCGAACCATTCTTTGATGTTTGGCACAATTTCCATTTATCCTTTTTGGAAGGATTTTCCCCTTGTCGTTCATAAATTCCTTCAATTTTCTAACATCTTTGTAATCAATATATTCAACGTTATCTCTGCATAATTTGCATTTTTTTACTTTTTTTCTTTCTCTTTTAACGTAAGCCATCCTATTTAAAACCTCCATTTTTCCCATTTGTTATTTCACTTCTGTTACTATTTTTAAATCAAAAACTTATTTGCAAAATTTTTTCACATCAGATAGGTTTATCATCGGAAGAAAGATGGTTTTCAAGGTCACTAAAGCTTTCTTCTAAAAGAGCATCGTTCTCGAGTTCATCATCTATTTCTTCAAACGGGTCGTTGCGTGAAGTCCTATCGCTATCTGAAAAACCTTCTTCCACCGTAATGTCCATAGCTGAGAATTCATTGGCTTCTTGAGCCTTTTTTGTTTCCATAAAATTCATTCTATTAGCCCAAATTTCCGCGGTTTCTCTTTTGATATTATCTCTATCTGTCCATTGATTAATGTGAAGCGATCCTTCCACTAAGATCAACTTTCCCTTTTTTAAATAATTTGATGCAAAATCTGCCTGTTTACCAAAAGCCACAATTTTTATGAAATCTGTACCATCTTGATCGTTTGAAGAATGCCTGTCCACAGCTAAACGAAAGTTTGCAACGTTATTTCCATTCATAGTAGAGCGTATCTCAGGATCTTTGGTTAATCTTCCCACCAAAATAACTTTGTTATAAGAAATAGACATAGAAAACACTTCCTATTTTTCGTTAAATTTCTTCAGAAGTTTCTGGCTCTTCTACCTTTATTTTTGCTTCTTTTTGGGTTTTTCTTACTTTTTTCTCAAGATCTTCTCTTCTAATCGTTTGAAACCTAAAAATCTCTTGGTTCACTTTAAAAAGATCATCCAGTTGGTTAACCTTTTCTGGATCAGCTTTGTATATGATGTAGGTGTAATCTCCTTCTGTAAATTTACCTTTTTGAGTCCTATAGGCTAATTTTCTTACACCCCATCTCGTGAACTCTTCAACTTCACCTTCGAGTTGACTTTCTATCCAACCTCTCACCTTTTCTGCCAAAGCATTTCTTTCTTCTTCAGCAATGTCTGTTCTAACAACAAACATTGTTTCATAATATCTTTTTCCCACTTTATACCTCCTCCTATGGTCTTAGGCCTCTGAACTTATCAGAAGCAGGATTTTTTCTTGTGCAATTATAACAGAAAATCGAAAGAAGGTTATTGTTTTTATTTAAAAATTATATTAAAATTTTATACCAAAACCAAATTTTAACCTTAAAATATTTTCATCTTTATCAGAAGGTTCGAAAGTCTCTTCATCTACATTGAATTCTAAATTGTTTTGTATTACTCCCATACCGGCTGATAGGTTAAACTCTAAATTTTTAAAATAGAAGTTTGTTGCTATGGTATATAAATACCTTTTCTCCAAAGGTGACTCATCCAAAAGGTAGGTACCTTCAGCTGGTGCATTTTTTTTGGTTGGCGATTTACTTCCAGAAAACACCGTTTCAAAAGAAGAATAAAGGTTAAACCAATTATTGTACGTATAATCGTAGTCAACAAGAAAAGAAACCGTATTTTCACCGTATTTGTATCCTATGTAGTTATCTGTGTAATTTATAATCTTCTCATCATCATCATCATCATAAGTATTTTCCGGATATATAGTATAACCCGGACCGCCCCCTGGCTGAAAAGTGTATTGAGTTGCAAAAGCACCGTAAACACCAAAAGTTCCTAAGGTGCTTTTTATGTTTAAACCCGAAGAAAAGGCTACTTTGTCGGGGTTTTGTGTACCCTGGGGATTGAAGAATCTGTTGGTGTTAAAATCATCTACTAATAATTGAGAGTAAATATAGTAATTAGGGTCGTTGTAGTCAAAGAAGAAGCCCATTATCGAGTTATCGTTTATATCTTCAGACCAAGGCATATCATTACCTATTGCTCTAATCTCTTGAGCGAAGTATGAAGGCATTGGATTTAAAAAGTAAAAAAAGTCAAAAGCCCTATCGTAAACGAGCACATCTTGATAACCTACCCTGAAATTGTCAAATTTTAATCCATAGGTTTTGTAATTCATCGCTGAAGGGGTTTCAAAATTTTTGTTATTTTCACTTACCAGTTGAACCCACATGGTTTCAAAAAAGAAATGTTCATCTTCATAACCCACATCTAAATTAACAAGGGGAATATTATTGGAAGAAAAGAACAATGAATAAGGAGAGTTTACCTCATCTTTTAGTTGCTTTATACCACCACTCAATTCAAGTGTTTGATTGTCGTTTCTAAGAGTGATATAACTATTTTCTATCAAAAAATAGTGATCCCAATAGTAATCTGACTCATGAAAATAATACTTATCATCGTTGTAGAAAGATATCTCGCTTGTGATATCAAAGTTTGGAGTGTAATTGTATAATTTTATACCTATTCTGTCTGTGAAAGTTTCTTCACCGGAATCATAAGTTCCATGTATGTTAAGTTCTAAGTTTATAGAAAATCCAAATGAAAAAAGTAAAAGAATTATTAAAATGGAAAACGACATTTTCTCGTACATTTTATACCCCCTCAGCTTAACTGATAACTTTCTTGCTCAACTATCTCCCGCAATTTTTTGATTTTAGAATCTTCACCTAATACTATTATTATGTCACCTTCTTCTATTATTGTATTTGCCTTAGGGTTGAATATACTTTTATTATCTTTTTTTCTTACGGCTATCACTATCATATCTACCTTGTCTGGTAAGGCTATTTCTTTAAGGGATTTACCGATCACCCAAGAGTTTTTGGGTATTTGGACCTCTTCTAATTGTAAATCTTTTTCTTGTGTATGAATTATCGTTTCTAGGAATGATACAATGTTTGGACGAGTTGCCATATAGGCTAATCTATTTCCGGAGATTTCAGATTCGAGAACGATCTTGTTGATCCCAGCATAAGAAAGTTTTTTCACTGATTCAGGGTCGTTAACTTTTGAAATGATGTTGATTTGAGGTACTATACTTTTCACTGTTAAAGCAACAAACAGGTTATCCACATCGGAAGGTAAGGTTAATATGATGCTGTTGGCTCTCTTGATCCCGACTTCTTCCAGCGTGGTTTCATTTTTTGCATCACCAATAAAATATGGGAAGTCCGCGTTTATTTCTTTCAGGAATTGTTGGACTCTCTCTACTGATTTGTCCAACAAGATAAAATCTTTTTTCTCTTTTAACAGATTTTGACAGACAAAAAATCCTGTTTTACCGGCTCCTACAACAATATAATGATTATTCATACCATCTATTTTTTTCATCCTTTTTCTTACCTCCAAAACGTTTCTCATCTGACCCTCAACAATGAAGGAGGTCAAGGTTGAAAGAGAGTATAAAACTACCGTTATTCCAGAGAGAATCAATGCCATTGTAAATATATGTGAAACTCTCGATAGATCGGCAGGTATATCGTATCCAACGGTACTCAATGTGATTATAGTAAAAAATAGAGAGTCTAAAAAAGCCCAATCTTCGAGCATCATATACCCTACAGTTCCTGAAAAGACTATAATAACAAAAATTATAATAGATATAACAAATCGTCTTATTTTCAAAGTAAGAGTTTCATTCATTTGATCGAGACATGTGCCCCCTTTTCACTTTGGAGATTAATAGTTTTTACCTTATAATCATTAATGTTTGATCGCCTTCGACGTTATCCCCTCTTTTTACCAAAATTTTTTCAACTATACCGTCATTTTCGGCTGGTATTTCATTTTCCATCTTCATTGCTTCGATTATGACAAGCTTATCTCCAGCTTTAACGCTCTGTCCTTCTTTCACATTTATTTCGTTAATTACTCCTGGGAGAGGAGCTTTGACCTCATAACCTGAGTCTGTTTCCCTTTTATTTGGCTCCTCAGGGGTCTTTTCCTCTTCATCTTTTTGTTTTTTCTCTACTTTTTTCTTGCCCTTTTTTTCAGCTTTTTTGTCGAAAACAGGCTTGGGAGACTCACTAAATTGCTCTTTTTCGGTGGTTTTTTCTTCTTTTTCTTTTATATTTTCTTCGTTAGCAAATTCAGAGCCTATTTCCTCAACTTCAACCTCATAGGTTTTATTGTTTATAGTAACTTTGAATTTTCTTTTCAATTTACTTTACCTCCACCTTTTTTTGTAGTAAGGTTTCCAAGAAATAGAAGGTTCGTGTTTCATCCACTTTGTTTTAGGCTTCTTTTTTAATTCAAACTCTTTGTTTGAGACTTCTTTAATACTTTTGATTTTAAATTCTTTATGAGTAAGATAACAACTTATGGCTGAAACGATAGCAAAAAGTTCTTCTTCATCTCTTTTCTCATTGTTTTCAATCCTTTTTACTTGTGGTGGCTTTATGTACTCTTTTTGAGGTTTTTCTAAACTTGATTTGCCTGATAAGTTATTACTATTTCTACTTTTAAAGAAAAAGCGAAAAAGCCATATGATCGTCATTAAAATTATAAGAAGTAAAAAAACTATAGATATTCCCATTAATGAAAGAATCCATACATTTTTCATAATTACCCCTCAATTATAACGGAATATTTCCATGTTTTTTAGATGGAGTTGGTTTTACTTTTGAATAAGCTATAGAAAGGGAAGCAGATAATTTTTTTCTTGTTTCGATGGGTTCTATTACATCTTCTATATAACCTCTTGAGGCTGCTTCATAAGGATTTGCAAACCGTTCTTTGTATTCTTCAACTCGCTTTTTTCTAGTTTCTTCCGGATTTTCGGAACTTTCTATCTCTTTTGCGAAGATAATGTTTGCGGCACCCTCGGATCCCATAACAGCTATTTCCGCAGTCGGGTATGCAAACACAAAATCAGCACCTAAATGTTGCGAAGCCATTGCAATATAAGCCCCACCATAGGCTTTTCTTAGAATTACAGTAATCATTGGAACTGTGGATTCAGAATAAGCATACAATAGCTTTGCTCCATGTCTAATTATTCCCCCGTGTTCTTGAGATACTCCTGGTAAATATCCAGGTGTGTCAACAAAGGTTATAACAGGTATGTTGAAAGAGTCACAGAATCTTATAAATCTGGCCGCTTTATCGGAAGCATCGATATCGAGAGAACCTGCCAAGATTTTTGGTTGATTGGCTATGATTCCAACAGATTTTCCTTCCAATCTTGCAAAACCTACCACGATATTTTTGGCAAAATGAGCATGAATTTCAAAAAAAGACCCTGGATCAAATACTAAATTGATTAAATCTTTTACATCGTAACTTTTTTTCGGGTTTGGTGAAACTATTTCGTTTATTTCTTCTGGTACTTTGTAACTTTTATCGTAATCAGCGGGTTCTACAGGATCCATATTGTTTGAAGGTATGTAAGAAAGCAGCTTTCTGACAAGTTCCATGGCTTGCCCATCGTCTTTTGCCAAAAGGTGGGCAACACCACTTTTTGAGTTATGAATTTTTGCCCCTCCCAAATTCTCTTTATCAATGTTTTCCCCAGTCACAGTTTTTATAACCTGAGGACCGGTGATGAACATCTGAGAAGTTTGATCCACCATAATTACGAAATCAGTTATAGCTGGCGAATAAACAGCTCCACCGGCACAAGGGCCTGCTATAACGGTTATTTGTGGGATTACACCAGAAGCCTGGGTGTTTCTATAGAAAATTCCACCGTAGCCATATAGAGCATCAACCGCTTCCTGTATTCTAGCTCCGCCAGAGTCGTTTATCCCTATTAAAGGGATGCCGTATCTCATTGCCAAATCTTGTAATTTCATTATTTTCTTTGCATGCATTTCTCCTAAGGATCCACCTTGAATGGTAAAATCTTGGGAAAAAATAGCAACTTTTTTGCCTTTGATCTCTCCAAATCCTGTGACAACTCCATCGTATGGAAACTCTTTTTTATCTAAACCAAAGTATGTACATCTATGTTTAACCAACATATCGATTTCTTCAAAAGTACCTTCATCTACAAGATCTTCTATTCTTTCACGAGCTGTTAATTTACCCGTTTTGTGTTGTTTTTCTATTCTTTCCTTCCCTCCTCCAACAAGAAGGGATTCTTTCTTTTTCTTCAATTCTTCTATTTTTTGAATTAGTTCTTCATCTGGCATATATGAAGCCTCCTTATTTGCGATATTTATACTATTTTGGAAATTCTAAAACGTTGTGTCAGCGCCCCTTCGTCCCGTAAATTGTTATTTTTGATACTCAACGAACTCGGTTAAAATACCGTTAGCAGATTTTGGATGTAAAAAGAACACTAAACTTCCACCTGCTCCTTGATTAGGTTCATCAGATAAAGTTTTGTAACCAAGTTTTTTTGCGTTTTCCAATATCATTCGAATGTTGTCTACTTGGTATGCGATGTGGTGGAATCCCTCGCCTCGTTTTTTTAAAAAATTTGATATTTCAGAATCCTCTCTTATAGGTTCCATCAATTCTATTCTAACATCTTTTATGTATAAAAAGGTAACTTTTATACCTCTATCTTCAAGAATCTCTTCTGCACTCTTTTCAATATGGAACAAATCCTTATACAATTTGAATGCTTTTTCTATGGAATTGACAGCAATTCCTATGTGGTCAATTTTGGTTTCCATTTTTCCCCTCCTCTTCACAGATGAAGGCTATAACATCTTTTTTAAGGGAATCAGTATCTTGATCTTCCAAAGAATAACCTTCCAAGAAATTTTCTATCAAATGGAAAAGATAGTTTTTAACACGACTTTTTTTTCTTAGATTCTCTTTTAAATTAGAGTTTTGAAAGTATTTTCTGCTTGATTCTAACCATTCGTAAACTTTTTCAAATCCTTTGTTTTCAATTGAACTAACGCCAAAAACCTTTTTATCACCTTCGTTTTGTGAATCCAAATAATTTTCCAAGTACATTAAAAATCTTTTGGAATTAGGTAGATCTATCTTGTTGACAATATAACAATCGGCTATTTCCATTATTCCTGCCTTATAAATTTGAATTTCGTCACCAGAATCAGGAGATAATATTAAAAGAGTTGTGTCACAAGCATAGAATATATCGATCTCTGATTGACCGGTTCCCACCGTTTCTATGATTATTGTATCGAAGCCAAATGCCTTCATTACATCAATAATATCATAAATTGAATTGCAGACTCCCCCCATTGCGCCTCTGCTGGCTATGCTTCTGATGTAAACGTTGGAAGAGTTGGTTAAATCAAACATTCTTACCCTATCTCCCAAAAAGGCCCCGCCACTAAAAGGGCTACTTGGATCGATCAATATTATTCCGATATTCTGACCTTTATTGGAATAAAACGAGACCAATCTTGAAATAAAAGAGCTTTTTCCCACGCCAGGGCTACCTGTAACACCAAGTACATATGAATTTTTTGGTTGAACATCCGAATGTAATCTCGAAATTATTTCCCAGGTTTGTAAATAATTATCTTCTAATAGAGATATCATTTTCGCTAGAGCGGTTTTATTTTGGGCTTTAAATTTTGGAAGTAATTGTTCATACCTTTCTTTCCATCGCAATATCTTCCACCTTCTCTACGATCTCTTTTAATGAGGCACCTGGGGTGAAAATTTCGATTATGCCCATTTCCTTTAGTTCTGGGATATCTTCTTCTGGAATAATTCCACCGAGGAAAACAGGAATATCAGCTCCCTTTTCTTTTAGTAAATTTAGTATTTTTTGACATAACTTTTTGTGCGCACCTGAAAGTATTGATAAACCAATTAAATCAACATCTTCTTGTATTGCGGCTTCAACAATTTCTTCTGGGGTTCTTCTTATGCCGGTATAGATTACCTCCATTCCTGCGTCTCTTAGCGCTCTTGCTAAAACTTTGGCTCCACGGTCATGACCATCGAGTCCAGGTTTAGCTATTAAGACACGGATTCTTGTACTCATTTCAAAGCTGCCTCCTTTCGATATGGCGAAGATTCAGTTGGTATAAAAAGCAGAAGTTAGATTGTTGTGCTTTCACGATACTCCCCATAAATTTCTTTTAAAACGTTTGTTATTTCACCTACTGTGGAATAGTTTTCTACACATTCTATTACATAGGGGAATAAATTCTCCTCATTTATTGCAGCCTTTTTCAATCTATTCAAAGATTCTTCTGCTTTTGAGTTGTTTCTTTGATTTTTTAAATTTTTCAACTTTTCTATTTGTTTTTCTTCTTGTTCTTCATCAACTTTCAAGATATCTATCTTTTCTTTTTTGTCAGAAATGTATTCGTTAACCCCTACTATGATCTGCTCTTTTTTTTCTATCCTTTGTTGTGCTTTATAGGCGCTGTTTAATATTTCTTTTTGAGGGTATCCTGCCTCTATGGCTTTTACCATTCCACCTATTTCATCTATTTTTTCTAAATATTTTTGGGCTTTTTCTTCTATGTCTAAGGTTAATTTTTCTATAGCGAACGATCCTGCTAGAGGATCTACGGTTTCGCTTACTCCCATTTCGTGAGCTATGATTTGTTGAGTTCTTAAAGCCACGGTAACAGATTGTTCTGTAGGCAGTCCTAAAGCCTCATCGTAAGAGTTAGTATGAAGTGATTGAGTACCCCCTAAAACTGCAGCCAAAGCTTGAATTGTTACCCTTATTATGTTGTTTAAAGGTTGTTGAGCGGTTAATGTGGAGCCTGCTGTCTGAGTATGAAATTTCAATTTCATTGCATTTTCATTCGTTACACCGAACCGCTCTTTCATAATCCTTGCCCATAATTTTCTAGCAGCCCTAAATTTTGCTACTTCTTCTAAAAAGTTGTTATGGGCGTTAAAAAAGAAGGAAAGGTTTGTTCCAAATTCATTTGGATCTAAGCCAGCTTTAACTGCTGCCTCTACATAGGCTATTCCATCTGCTAATGTAAAAGCTATTTCTTGGACCGCATCGGCCCCCGCTTCTCTAATATGATAACCGCTGATACTTATTAAGTTAAATTTTGGAAGGTTTTTGCTTCCGTAATCAAAGATATCTACTATCAACTTCATAGATTCTTTAGGTGGAAAGATGTAAGTGCCCCTAGCCATATATTCTTTTAAAATATCGTTCTGAATAGTTCCTCTAAGTTTTTCATAAGGGACCCCTTGTTTTTTTGCAACGGTTATTAACATTGCTAATAAAATCATCGCAGTTGAGTTGATAGTCATTGAAACACTTACCTTATCAAGAGGGATACCGTCGAAAAGAATTTCCATATCTTTTAGTGAATCTATTGCTACTCCGACCTTTCCTACTTCCCCCTCGGACATAGGATTGTCTGAGTCAAATCCTATCTGTGTTGGTAAATCAAAGGCTATAGATAAACCTGTTTGGCCTTGTTCTAATAAGTATTTATATCTTTTGTTTGACTCTTCTGCAGAACCGAATCCCGCATATTGCCGCATAGTCCACAACTTGCCGCGGTACATGGTTGGCTGCACACCTCTGGTGAAAGGGTATTCACCAGGGAATCCTAAATCTTTAATGTAATCTAAATTTTTAATATCTAAAGGTGTGTAAAGTCGTTCAATCTCATCTTCATATGAGGTAACAAATTCCTTTTTTCTTTCTGGGAATCGGCTCAATGTACGTTCTACTTTTTTCTCTTCCCACTCTTTTTTTGACTTTTCTATTTCATGCATTTTTTCTCTTTCAAACATAGGAATTTCCTCCCACAATAAATTTTTTAAACTATTATCTTTAGAAGCTTTAAATCTTGTGTCAGCGCCCCTTCGCCCTGCTCCCCGCCCATAAGAACAAATCAGAACAACTATGAAAAAAATTTCATTACTCTGGGTCATTATTATTTTACCGTATTATTTTAAAATTTACAACAAAAATATTTATTTCAAAAAATAATTTTGCTGACAAACGAAGGCAATATTGTGTTATAATTTAAAAAAGCTAGTTTTAGGAGGTAAAAAACAATAAAAGCACATTTTGACAAAGACCTGAGGTCTTTAATTGAGGAATCAGATTATACAAAAAAACAAATAGCAAACAATTTAAAAATACCTGTATCCACCTTAGAAAATCTTATGAATGGAGAATTTGATTATTTCTCTAAAGTTTCTTTGACAGATATAGCGAAGAGATTGAGTTCTTTGTTGGGTGAAGAGATAAATGTAATTTTTGAAGATGAAGAGTTAAAAGAAGAAGTTCAGCTAAAAAGAAAAGATACAGCTCATAATAAACTTAGAATATTTCGATTTTTGATGGTAGCATTCTTAGTCATTAACTTAATTTTTCTTTACTTTCTAATTCAAGATTTAAGGTTTTACAACAATATCCTACGAAGAAATATATACACTCTAAATGTTATCAATAGAGGCCCTTCTGAAATATATATAAACGAAACTGTGGTTCCACCAAATCAGTATATTCAAATTCAACTGGCCTTTGGAGAAAATTTAGAGATACTCGGTAATCAAGGTGAAACGGTTATAGAAACACCACTTGTCAAATACACTGTAAAACTAGAGGATTTTGAGGTGAGTTTGTTGTATGGGAATGACTAAAGCACCGGATCTTGTAAATTATTTGGCGCATATATTTACTGCTGGAGATTCTGATTTATGGCTTTACAAAATGGGTTTGAAAGAGTTACTCGAAAAACATTTTGGACCTATCGACTATATTTCTCCCATGTTGGATTTTCAGCGTTTTACAGATTATTATAACGAAGAAATGGGTAAAAACATACGAATTGAATCAAGGTTAGTAAGTTTTGAATATTTAGGTTCTCCTGGTTTTTTGCCGGATGCGAAATTGATAACAAATGAGATTGAAAAAAACTTTTCGGTTGATGATAAAAGAAAAGTAAATATCGACATTGGTTATCTTCACCACACCCAATTTGTTTTAGCTAGCACCAAACACTGGGGTAACAGGATTTATATTGGCAAAGGTATATATGCAGAAATTACTCTGATGTTCAATTTTGGGCAATGGGAACCTCTCAAATACACTTACCCTAATTTCAAAGATCCAGAATATTTAAATGAGTTAGACGCAATAAGAAATATTTTTCTGAAGAAAAGGAAAAATTTTATATTATAAAGTGCTTATTAATTGGAAAATGGATGGTGAAAATATTGTTGTCACAAGGTGGTTGGTTGTCATTAATCTATTTGGGTATATTTCTGTTGTTGTCTTATTTTTCTCCTTTTATTATTTCAGCGCTGATTTTGGGCGTCTTTTTGTCTATGCTAATAGAAGCACCGCAAAATTTATTTTCAAAGTTTATGAATTCTAAATTATCCGCCCTCTTATCACATGTACTTGTCTTAGGGTTAGTCTTATATGCAGCGATTACCTTTTTCCCCCTTGTTATTAATGAAGGCAGGAAACTATTTTCTATGCTTTCCTCTTTAACTATCCCTCAAGAAGAAGCAATGGCTCAACTACCTGAATGGTTGGTTACTTTTATCAACGATTTGAACAAAAATCTTTCTGATTTTGCCTTAGGCTTGATGAACCAGCTTTTATCATCTATTCCCAATTTGATAACTTCGGCTATTGTTTTAGTTGTAACAACTACGGCAATCGGTTCATTAAAAAAAATCACGAAGAATAATTTATGGAAACTTTACCCTGTAAACGACAGAGAAAAAGGTTTGAAGTTTATGAAGGATACTTACTCACAGTTTGAAAGATTTGTACATGGTCAATTTCTGGCAGCTATAATAGTGGGAACTTTTATTGGGTTAATGTCGTTTCTTTTTCGTATACCAAGTGCGTTTTTTTTAGGAATCTTAGCTTGGATCACCGATTTTATACCGTATTTAGGAGTAGTTATTTCCGCAGTCCCTTTATTGATGTTAGCTTTCACTGAAAATGGGTTAGTCGGTTTAATAATAGGAATAGCAATTTTAACCACTGCCAATCAACTGGAAATGTGGTTCTTACAGCCAAAGATTCAAAGTAATGCTCTCAATTTGCATTGGTTCGTAATAATAATATCTATACTCTTATTCGGTGATTTATTTAGCTTTTTAGGTATTTTTATCGCTCTTCCTATAGTTGTTTATCTTAGAAACTTTTGGGAATACTTCGTGATAAAAATCAAGTGAGATAAATGAAAAAACTTTATCTTTTTTTACTAACCATTTTGTTGACAATATTTAGTTTCTCATCTGCCAATCTGCTAACAAAAAGTGATCCGGAATATTATTTTAAAAAGTTAGGGAAAGTCTATTTAAAATACCCCATTTATGGCGATTTAAACAGCACTCCAGAAAGTTTTGAAAATTACATACACTTTTCAATAGATTTAAAATACGAAAGTAGAATCATGGATGATTTTAACTTATCCGGAGGTTGGTATAGAAGTACAGAGATAAGCGAAGTCCTGTTCAGAGATTTTGCTTTAGAAAACGGGGACTTATTCACTTTTGGATTCAAAAATTATTACAGTGATTATTTTTACACACAGTTCATCGCTGATTTTAGGGTAGCTGATACATCTTATTTTACTTACGAAAATTACAGTCTTTTCAATCTTCCATCTTTGGTTTATATCTCTTTGGATTTTCCCACTTATTCTTATTTATCTTACAATAAAGAAGATCTTAGTTTTTTGGTGGGAAGAGTCCCTCTTTCATACGGTCCTATGAAATACAACCTAGTGGTATCTGATAACTCTCCTTATTATGATACGTTGGCTATTTCTTATTCTTTTAATGATAAATTAGATTACGATTTCGCTGTTTTATCTATGGTGCCTTTGCTTTCAAAAGAGGAATATGCCACCATGGATGACGAGTTTATCGCCTTCCGAAATGCTTTTTATAATGGTTTGAATTATAATCCAAATGAGAAACTTTTTTTTGGAATAAGCTCTTTGAATCAGGTGGCGGGAGATCTGCCTAATCCTGTAAATATGTTTATAAAATCAGTTGCGGGGCTATATGGAGGATATATTAAGATCATCCCTGTTTGGGAGATAAATATAGATACTGAATATGCGTTTAATTATGCCACACTTAGCACTGGTTATGGTTTAGGCCTTTCGAAGACCTTTGATTTTGAAGGTGCCAAATTTAAAATTGGTTTTGAAAGATATGAAATACAAGATAACTTTTTCTCAAACGGGTATCCGTACGATGATTTATACTACAGAACTATCGCTTTATCTAACGAACCTGGTGCCAGAATCTTTTTTGACTATCCGTTTGGTTTCAAGTATGGGGAAGATTCCCAGATAAACAGTGTCGATATAACCTTAGCCTTTGAAAAGGGTTTTTTCAGTTATATTTGGGATCATGGAACAAACTCAAAAGGTATTATCAACAGCAATATTTTTCGTTTCTTGTTTGACACAAAGTTAGGAGATTTTGAATTGAAATGGAAATCCTTGAAGAATGGTGAGGAAGAATTTGAGACATTTTTGATATCTTATGGATTCGAGGTGAACTTTTTATTGCCATGAAGAAAGTTGAGTTGTTGTCTCCCGCGGGAAACTACGAAAAATTGGAAACTGTGTATCACTATGGTGCCGATGCCGCATACATTGGTGGAAAAATCCTAAATTTAAGGGCGTTTTCCAAAAATTTTGAAGACGAAGAATTGGAAAAAGCTGTAAAATTAGCAAAAGATTTACAAAAGAAGCTTTTTGTTACTCTCAATGCAATACCTCACAATTCTGAATTGGATCTCTTACCTGATTATATAAGCTATTTGGAAAGTTTAAACGTTGATGGGTTAATAGTTGCAGATTTGGGTGTATTTAATCTTGTGAAAAGAAGCTCAAACTTACCTTTGATCATTAGCACCCAGGCAAGTAACACCAATTGGGCTAGTGTGGCCATGTGGAGGGATCTAGGAGCGAAGAGGGTTATATTGGCAAGAGAACTTTCATTAAGTGAAATATCAGAAATCAGAGAAAAAGTTCCAGATATAGAAGTTGAAGTATTCATCCATGGAGCAATGTGTGTATCTATTTCAGGTAGATGTCTATTAAGTAATTACTTAACGGGACGAGATGCCAACAGAGGGCAATGTACACAGCCCTGTAGATGGAAATACTATCTAATGGAAGAAAAAAGACCTGGGGAGTATTTTCCTGTGGTTGAAGATGAAAGAGGAACGTACATTATGAATTCTAAAGATCTTTGCTCTATCGATTTTCTTGACAAAATAATCGAAACCGGGGTTGATAGTTTAAAGATAGAAGGAAGGATGAAAAGTAGTTATTATGCGGGAGTAACGACCAAAGTGTACAGACAGGCAATCGATAGTTATTACAATAAAGAATACACAAAGGAACTTATCGATTGCTTAAAAAAAGAACTTGAAAGTGTCAGCCACAGGGAATACACAGCCGGTTTTTATTTTAATAGGCCGGATGAAAACTCCCAAAATTATAAGACTTCTTCTTACGTTAGAAATTACAAATTTGTGGGAAAAATAATCGACAAGATGTCTAAAGATCAATATATTGTTGATGTCAGGAATAAGATAGAAAAGGGTGAAGAATTAGAAATTGTAACCAAAAAAGGCGAAAATACTAAAATATTATTGGATCAAATAGTAAATCTTGAAGATGGTAGTTTAATTGACAGTGCAAATCCCAACCAAAAAATAATTTTGAAGTGGGATAATTCCCTAGATGTCGGGGACTTGATCCGAGTTCCTAACAAAGGAGGCAGTAATCAAATTGATTGAATTGATAGATCTTACAAAACGTTTTTCTGAAAATGTAACGGCGGTGGATCATGTAAACTTGCTAATAGAAGATGGGAAAATTTTTGGGTTTTTAGGGCCTAACGGTGCAGGAAAAACAACCACTATAAGCATGATTACTGGTTTGTACAAACCAACTTTTGGAAGAATTATTTATGATGGTATGGATTTTCAAAAAGAACCTATAAAGATAAAAAAGTTGATAGGTTTTGTTCCGGATGAACCATTTCTTTTTGAAAAGATAACCGGAATATCTTACCTAAATTTTATAAGTGATGTATTTGAAGTACCGCTTGAAGAACGCAAAAAAAGAGGGGAATGGTTGATAAAAACCTTTAAGCTCGAAAACGCTATTAGCAACCCCATTTCTACTTACTCCCATGGGATGAAACAGAAGTTAGCTCTGATTGCTGCGTTGATCCACAACCCAAAGTTCTGGATTCTCGACGAGCCGATTGTTGGACTTGATCCTGAATCAGCTTTTATTCTAAAAAATCTTATGAAAAAACATGTGGAAGCAGGAAATATAGTATTTTTTTCCACACATATTATGGAAATTGCAGAAAAAGTTTGCGATGAAATAGCCATCATTAATAAGGGAAGAATCATCTTTGAAGGTTCTATAAAAGATCTAAGAAAGCTCAAAGGGGATAAAAGTTTGGAACAAATATTCTTAGAGGTGACAAATAGTGAAAGTGAAAAGATTGATTTCTCTTATCTTGATTAAATTAAATCAGCACTATGGAATTTCCAAAACTAAATACTCCATAAAAAGGAATAAAAGCGATTTAATTACTTTTATAGTTATTTTTTGCGCACTTGTAACAACGGTCGTTGCCTATTCATTTCCCTACCTCAACATGCTTAAAAATACTTTGGAGACTTACACAATCTTGAATATACAGCCATTATTTCTGGCAAATTATTTTGTCTTAGCTGGTTTTTTTGGCTTCTTCTTAGGTGCTTTTCTGCTGATTGGAGAATTATTTATCAATAAAGATATGAAATTTTTATTAACCTTACCTTTGAAACCTTATGAAGTTATTTTAGGGAAATTATCTGTGATTTTATCAGATCAAATGTTTATTTCATTGATATTATTGCTGCCTTCTTTGATTTATTTTGGGGTTTATACTAAACAAAATTTTTTATATTATGTGATATTCATAATTATTTTTCTTTTTTCGCAAGTATTTCCCATGACCGTGGTTTTACTCTATACTTTGTTCACTTCAAGATTATTAAAAAAATCTAATAGACGAGAACTTCTATTGTATTTATCAACAATTTTTCTTATGGTTATCTTTGGTTTATATTTGTTTTTATCTGGGTCAAATTTTTCAATAAATATGCAAAATAGCAACGAAATACCCAATATTTCTATCAATCCTGATAGCGTCATTACTAGGTTAGCAAGGATTTATCCCCCCGCTTTTTTAGCTGTAAAATCTTTAACTAGTGGCATTTTTTTAAATTTAGTATGGCTTTTATTGTTCCTTGGTTTCCATTTATCCCTATTAATTTTAACGTTGTATATTGGTGAAAAGTTATACTTTTCTAATTATTCTTCCTTGATAGAATCAAAACCTTTAATTAGAAAATCTAAAACTCAAGAAAATTATAACTTCTTCAACAAAGAATCAACTTTAGAAAAAGCTTTATTAAAAAGGGAGTGGTTGTATTTTTTGAAAACGCCTTCATTTTCAGTCAATGGATTTGCTAATGTTTTAGCTTTTCCTATAATATTGATAGTCTTTGGTATTATATTCAATAATGTGGAACTAGGCTTAAGTAGGGAAATAATCAGCACGATATTACAATACAAATTATTCATTGTTGGTTTTGTTGCAACCTTAGCTTCGTCTATAAACGGTCTTTCTTATTCATGTTTTTCAAGAGAAGGAAATTTGATAAAAGAACTGAAAATAATACCAGTGAATGTAGATCAAATTTTGAGGGTCAAAATTAAACATATTATGCAAATAAGCTCTTTAGGTTTTGTTTCTGGTTTAATTATTGGTACGTTTCTTTTTAAACTAGATCTTTACGAGTTTTGCGGAGCCATGATTTTATCGATTATTTTCAATTTATTTCTAAATATAATTCAAATGATTATTGATGCTTCAAAACCATACTTAAACTGGGATAATCCACAGAAGGCAATGAAACAAAATATAAATGGTTTGCTTGCTATATTGTTGGTTTTTGGAGTTGTAGGAATCGTAGGGTTCTTGATATATAAATTGGTTCCATTATTCAATCAGTATCTTATTTTCATCATTCTAAACTTCATATTCTTGATTTTTAGCTTAATACTATGGAGATATTTAAAAAGGAAAACCGTTCAACTCCTAAGTAGAGAATTATGAATAGTAAATTTTAAAAAAGCAAAAGACGTGATCAAAACCCCATTATCGCTGTTACAGCAAATACAATTATGAAAGAAATAAGAGTTGTAAGACTCACGAAACTGCTAGCGAGTTCGGAGTCATAGTTGTTTTTTACCGAATAAACGATCGCCATCATTGCACTTGGTAGCAATGGGGAAAGAAAAAGAGAAATTCTTTGCAGTTCTGTACTTACAGGGATTAGTAAAGTGAATAACGAAACTATAAGCCCCAATAAATACTTTGTGGTTACAGAAATCGTTAAGATCCTTCTGTGAACTTTTAGAGATACTATATTGAAATAAAAACCTACTAAAAACATTATCAAAAAATTATTGGCATCTTTTATAACCATCATAGGTGAAAGTACGAATTCAGGTAAATTAACGCCGTTTAGGAGAAAAGCTAAAATTAAAGCTATAAAAGGAGGAAATTCTAATAAGTCTACAATATGGAATTTGCCTCCTTTTCCTTCAGCAACAGATTTGCCAACCCCAAATACTATAAAACTGTTTCCTAAGTCGTAAAGTGCAAAGTAAGTTATTGATTCAATACCCCATAACATTTCTGCCAAAGGGTACATGAAAAGGCCAATGTTCACTCCACAAAAGGCTAATAGTATTACGGTACTTATTTTTACATCTTCGATTTTTAAAGTTCTTAATAAAAATTTCCCACCCCAAAAGATCAGCAAACTACCTAAAAAGCCTATCAGAACAAAAAATAATTTAGATAAATCTATTTGAGATGAAGTTATACCTATGAATACAGTCATGGGAAGAGTAAAATTGATTATCAAAGTTGTTAGGATATCACCTGTGTTTTTCGGCAAAAACCTTTTGGATATGTTTCCTATGGTTGCTATTATTACAAAGTTTATAAGTGCTGTCAATGACTTACTCCCCTTTTATTGGTAAAAATGTCTATTTTAGAAATTCTAAAGGTAGTTCCATTCTCACGGTTTTTAAAGGATCAACAACTTGGCAAATTTGAAGATTTCCAGCAGCGCTTAGTAAGAACATAGCTTGTTCTTTACTGAGTTTATATTCTTCGGTCAAAAAATGTACCATGTTTTTTGTTGCTGTAATTGAAGCTTCATCTAAAGATGGGTTTGAAGCTAATGTATAAATATTTTTTTCAGTTTTCACCATAGGCAATTTCCAATTTTTATCTTTTATTATATTGAATGAAACGGATACTTCAGTGGGGATTTCCACACCTGTCACGCAAACTTCCCCATCTCCCATAGCTGCATGTAAATCGCCTAAAGCAAATAAAGCTCCTTCAACATTCACAGGTAGATACACCGTAGTTCCTTCTCCAATGATATTACAGTCCATGTTTCCACCATGCTCTCCAGGTGTACCACAAGGTATATTCCCTTCCTTAGGAGCGGTACCAATAACCCCTATCATCGGTTTTAAAGGGATTTCATAGTCATACAAAAAAGCTTTGTTTTCTTTTATTGGTACTATTTTGATAAAACTTCGTTCAAAAGAATCACCTAAGGCTCCCATATCTTTGCCCGTTAACATTACACCATAATCTCGAGTTATTTTTATATTTTCTATATTAACTTCCAAAACGTCTCCCTCTTTTGCCCCTTCAATGAAAATAGGACCTGTAGCCGGATTAACTTTTTCCCAGTTTATTGAATCGAAAGGTTGGTTCTCAGATCTTATTTCATCACTTAAAGCATCTTTTGTCTCTATACTGATTTTCTCTTTGGGTTTAACCTTAGCCACAGGAGCATTTGTTTTAGAGAAACTAAATATAGAGTTTTCTTTTTTTATTTTCATCAACACAATCACCTCTTTTGGCATTTTTTGTAAAAAAAGAAACATTTTTTGGACGTTATTTATAATTAAAAAGAGTATAATATAATCAATATATATTTTATCATACAGATTTTAATTATATATAACTATAAAGGATTTACAGCGAATACTTTTTAAACAGGAGAGATTATGGTGGGAAATCATGAAAATACGCTAAAAGAACTACTGGATATGTATGAGTCCGCTTCAGAGATGTATGCAGGAACTATAATGCGAATAGATCTGTCTAATGGTAAGATCTTGTATTGAGAAAATTTGAAACAAATCACCGGAATTGGAAAAAACGAACTTCCAAATAATCGTGATGAGTTACTAGCTTTAATAAAAGAAGAAGATGTCCAAAAATTATCGATAAAGTTAATAGTAGTGAACACGAAGCCGAGTGTGCGATGAAAGTATCTTTGAAAAGTGATAAAGAAGATTTTAATTTTTTTGATTTAATTGGGGAGAAAAAAAGAAGGGACGGAAAAGATGTTTTATACGTTTTGGTTCGTAATCCTAATCAAAATTTCGGATTGATGAGCTTAGATATATTTTTTCCAAAAGAGGTAATTGGCAATTTTCCTCAGGCCATAGTTATAACTGATAAAAACAACAAAGTACTAAGGGTAAACAAAGCATTTTTAAAATTGACTGGCTATACTCTTGATGAGGTTATCGGTAAGATCCTCACTTTTGGGCTTCAAATATGCACGATAAAAATTTTTGGGGAGCAAATGTGGCAAGAACTTAAATCAAAAGGATTTTGGAGCGGTAGAATAATAGATAGAAAATAGAATGGAGAAGTCATATTCCTTTATTCAAATTTCTTTGAAATTAAAGGATACAACAACGAAGTAATAGGGTATATAGCTATAAATACGGATATTACCAATAGGGTTAAAAAAGAAGAAGAAATAACAAGAGTACTCA
Organism: Petrotoga sibirica DSM 13575; assembly: GCF_002924625.1. Classification (GTDB taxonomy): domain Bacteria; phylum Thermotogota; class Thermotogae; order Petrotogales; family Petrotogaceae; genus Petrotoga; species Petrotoga sibirica. The sequence continues at coordinate 40,313 of NZ_JAHC01000019.1, forward strand.
AACATGATTCTTTGACAGGTTTGTCAAACGTGAAAGGTTTATTGGAGAGAATTGAAGAGGTTCTACAAAAAAAACAAAAGAAAATAAACTTGCTCTTTTAATAGTGGAAATCGAAGAAATGTACAAATTAATTGATTTTTATGGTAAAGAGAAACAATTAAGAGATAAACGGGAGAGAGGAATGACAACAACGATTGAAGAAAAAATAGATTCTATAAAAAAGGAAATGAAAGAGATAATAGATAATAAACATTTGTATATTGCTTTTTCAGGAGGTATGGACAGTACCGTTGTGGCATTACTTGCAAAAGATATTTTTTCTAAAAGTAAGATTACTTTGGTGAACGTTTGTTTTGGTGGTTATTCTTACTCAAAAGGATTAGAAGCTGTTTTAACCTTATCCAAACAGTTGGGTTTAAAATTGTTTTTTTCACGTGGTGAAGAAGAACAGGAAGAGATAATGTACCATGGTCCAAATTGTAATCAATGTACAAGGATTGTAAAAATCGGAAAGGTAAAGCAGTTTTCTTATAAGGGGATAGTTGCTTCAGGTGCCAACTTATCTGATTCATGGGGCAATACGGGGATTAAGTTTTTTAATGGGATATACTCTCCACTTTTAAATTTGAACAAAGAAGAGATAAGGGAGATTTTGGAATACTATAATATGAAGATACCAAAAATTGGGGAGAATAATATAAGAGAAGGTTGTAAATACAAACATTTATTAAAAATGTCTGTTAATAGAGATTATCATTCAAGAGCTGATATCATTGCCAATGAAGTGATTCACGATGTGCTTGATTTTTACGATGTTCAAAGAGACATTGCAAACGTTAAAATTGTTGGTCCTCTTTCAAAGAATATCGCTCTGATTAATGTTAAACCCTTACCATCTAAAAAAATTTTAGAAGAGATAAAACGTCTCCTTCAAAATGAAGATACCATAGATTTTGTGGATATAGTAGATAGCGCTTTAAAGCTGAAGATTTTGGTAAATCCAGGTATATATAACAATGAAGAGTCAAAATACTGGATATTAAATGGGCGATTGGCTCCGGAATTTGCTATGCCCATAAACGCCGAATGGGTTAAAAGCTCAAACTACAAATTATGGACTTTTGCTGTAGTGGATTATAAAAAGTTATAAAAAATCACAATTTTATCCCTTTGGATAGAACCGAGTGATATGTAAAAAATTTATACTATAATTATTAATATTTGAGGAAGGAGGATAGTATGGTATATATAATCATTTCTATTGTATTTTTGTTTATATTGGCCTTTGTTTTTTACACGGGGATAAAAACCGCTATCTATGTTCGAAGAATCACTAAAGAAGAAGACAAACCACCTGCTTTCACTCCTCCCAGTCCGAAAAAGGTTATAAGAAATCGATTTAAAAGTTCTCTATTTGAAACGGCTATTACTTGTTTAGAAAAAGAGGTCGAAAAGGATTATGCACTTAAATCTATTATAGAAAAGTTACCTCTCTTTTTAAAAGCCGATTCTTGGAGTTTTTTAATAACTCCACCTGATGGTAAATGGAGATTTTTATTCTGGTCAAAGAATTTAGACTTTCTTCCTTTAGAAGAACTTGCCTCAGAAATACAAATTAGTGGAGAACATATTAAAAAAGTATTAGATACAAAAAAAATACTTTTCATGAAGGACACTAAAACGAATACTCTTTGGAATCAAAAACATAGCTTGTCCAAGTCTTGGTTGGGCATACCGATTATCGTAAAAAATGAAATAATAGGTGTTTTGAATGTTGATTGGTTTAAGCAAGCAAAGATATCTGAATTTGAAAAAGAATTAATAAATTACTTTTTAGAAGATGTAGATAGGATTTTAAAATCTATTTTTTCTTTGAATGAACTGTTTCTAAATTCAAAGGTAGATATATTAACCCGAGTATACAGTAGAAAAGCCCTTGAAGAATATATTTCTCAACATAAATCCGATAGTTCAAAAAAGGCGGTTATTTTTCTGGACTTTGACAATTTTAAAAAGATTAACGATAATTTTGGTCACACCGTAGGGGATCAAGCTTTAAAAATTCTTACAAAGAGAATTCAAAATTCTATTAAATCTAATGATTTAATCTTTAGATACGGAGGAGACGAATTTGTTATAATAATAAATGAAATAACTGAGAACAATAGTATTGATATAATTATACAAAGGATCAAATCAACAGTTAAAACTCCAATAACGTTCAACGATATATTGATAATATCTTCTATAAGTGTAGGGTATTGTCTTGTTCCTGAAGAAGCTCCTGATATTGAGAAAGCCATTGAAATAGCGGACAAAAGAATGTATTTGGAAAAAGAAATACATTAATTAATATTAAGGAGGTATTACTAATGGGTATATGGTTGATCATTTTGTTGATTTTATCTGTTATTTTTATAATTTTTGCAACCGCTAGGTTGACGTTACACCCTTTCTTAGTTTTGCTTTTCACTGCTGTTTTGTTTGGTATTTTTTCTGGAATGAGTTTGATAGAAATAGTTGATTCAATCACCGGTGGTTTTGGAGGCACGCTTGGAAGTATAGGCATCGTGATCGCCGCTGGTACGATAATCGGGACTTTCCTTGAAAAGTCTGGCGGCGCGTTTAAGATGGCTGAGGCTACCTTAAAATTAACTGGGGAAAAGAGAGTTCCTTTGGCTATGGCTATAATAGGTTATATAGTTTCCATACCTGTTTTTTGTGACTCTGGATTTGTAATCCTTTCTCCTTTAAATAGGGCTGTTACGAAGAGGGCAAAGTTCTCCCTTGCAGCTACTGGTCTTGCCCTGAGTCTTGGATTATATGCTACACATACGATGGTTCCACCTACCCCAGGACCCATAGCAGCCGCTGGGATCTTAGGCGCGGATTTGGGGATGGTTATATTGATTGGGTTGATAGTTTCTATTCCTGCCATGCTTATAGGCGTATTATATGCCAATATAATGGGCAAAAGAATATATATTGAACCAGAACCAGAATTAAGCGATGTCGAGACAGAGGAAAGAACTAAGAAAGCTCCTTCGACTTTTAATTCTTTCATGCCCATAGTTGTGCCTATCATATTGATTCTTTTAAAATCAATTTCTGATTTCCCAACCAGACCTTTTGGGGATAGCGCTGTTAGAAGCTTTTTTGGGTTCGTTGGTAATCCGGTAATCGCTCTTTTAATAGGAGTTTTAATAGTTTTCACTTTACCCAAAAAATTAGATAAAAAGATGCTTTCTTCAAGTGGTTGGGTAGGTGAAGGATTGTTGAATGCAGCATCTATTATTTTGATAACAGGAGCTGGGGGTGCATTTGGAAGAGTCCTTCAAAATTCAGGAATTGCAAATGTATTAGGCGAAGGTTTAGCAACAGCTAATTTAGGTATCTGGCTGCCTTTTATCGTAGCTGCAGCGATTAAATCAGCTCAAGGATCTTCAACTGTTGCTATAATAACTACTGCATCGTTAATGGCACCATTGATGGGCTCTCTTGGTTTGACTACACCTGCTGCAATAGCATTGTCTGTGGTTGCCATTGGAGCTGGATCTATGGTGGTATCTCATGCTAACGATAGTTATTTCTGGGTTGTTTCACAATTTTCTAGAATGAGTGTCAATCAAGCTTATAGGCTTCAAACCCTGGGGACATTGTTAGAAGGAGTCACCGCAGCAATTGTTATATGGATTATAAGTTTAATGATATTGTAAGGAGTTGATTGTTTGAAAAATTTACGTGAAGATGCCTTTAGGATAATAAAAGGGTCAATAGACTTTGTTTTGCCAGAAAAAGCGGTTCAGCAAGAACTTGAGAAGTTGAGTTTAGATGATAATATTCATATAGTTGCTATAGGTAAAGCTGCTTGGAGGATGGCTAAAGCAGCAAAAGATTTCTTAAAGGATAAGGTAAAAGATGGAATAGTTATAACAAAACATGGCCATTCTCAAGGAACTATAGAAGGGCTCCAAATATATGAAGCAGGTCACCCTATTCCAGATGAAAATACTATAAAAGCCACAAAGAAAGCTATAGAATTGGTACAAAATTTACGCGAAGACGATGTGGTATTATTTCTTGTTTCCGGAGGAGGGTCAGCCCTTTTTGAGCTTCCCGCTGATGATCTTACTTTAGAAAACATAAAAAATGTAACAGATATGTTGTTAAAATCCGGGGCAAATATAGTGGAAATAAATACAGTTAGGAAACATCTCTCTAGAGTTAAAGGGGGGAATTTTGCAAAGTTAGTAGAACCTGCAAAAATATATTCTCTTGTTTTATCTGATGTGTTAGGGGACAGATTGGATAGCATAGCATCTGGTCCTGCATACCCTGACTCTACCACCATCAAAGATGTGGAAAAAATAATAAAAAAGTATGACTTACAACTCTCAGAAGAAATCTTACAAACTCTAAAAAAAGAGACTCCAAAACATCTAAACAACGTTGAAACAAGGATTATAGGTAGTGTAACTAAGGTTTGTGAAAGTGCTGCCAAGATTGCTCAAAGTTTGGGATATAATACTATGATTTTAACAACTACCCTTGATTGTGAAGCAAAAGAAGCGGGCTCGTTTTTAGCTGCAATAGTTAGAGAGGAAAAAGAAAGAGAAAGACCATTAAACACACCTTGTGCAATAATTTTAGGAGGAGAAACAGTTGTTCATGTTAGAGGAAATGGTAAAGGAGGAAGGAATCAAGAACTGGTTTTATCAGCTGCACGAGGTATTAAAGGATATCAAGGAGTTTTGATTGCCTCGGTAGGAACAGATGGAACTGATGGCCCAACGGATGCAGCAGGTGGAATAGTTGATGGGGAAACGGTCAATAGGTTACAAGGCAAAGGAATAGATGTTGAAAATGTGTTGAATGACAACGACTCATATCATGCCTTACAAAGTATTGACGGCCTAGTTATAACAGGACCTACTGGCACAAATGTAAATGATTTAACTTTTATACTCTGTAATTGAATCGTCAACGCTTCAATTTCTTAATAAACTCGTACGTCAATCTGGCGGTAATACCCCAAATAATTTTATCTTCGTATACATAAAAATAAATAGGGTATTTACCAACTCTCCAGTTATAATCTTTTCCATTAGGGATAAGATCAAAAGGGAAGCCTTCATCTGTTTCGTTTGTAAGATAAGTGTTATGCACTAAAGGTTCATGCGATAACAAATATTCTAAAGGTACCGTGAAAACTTCTTCAACTTCTTCATTAGGTTTTATTGTGTTAACGTTTATATTCAAAAAGCCAACATACGAATATATCAAATAATTAAAGGGAGTAAGGAGATAATCCGCTGCTCCCAATATTTCTATGTTATTTGGTTGCAAGTTCAATTCCTCACAACTTTCTCTAATTGCTGCATTTTTTGGTGTTTCGTTGGCCTCGATTTCTCCTCCAGGGAAAGAAACTTCACCAGGTTGTCTCACTAAAGTTTTTGATCTCAATTCGTATAAAAGTTGTAAAGAGTTGTCTTTTTGTATCAAAGGGATCAATACAGAAAAACAATTTTCTACTCCAATAGGTTTTGGAGAATGATCTTTAAAAATCTCTTTAATTTCATCAATATTCACACAATCACCTTATTCACCAAAATCTTTCAGAAAGTAATTTGGCAATAGCCTCCAAAAATGATCGATCGTCTTGATCAAAAGGAGCTTTTTCATGACTATCGATATCTATTTCACCAACAATATTTCCATTTTTATCAAATATAGGAACAACTATTTCTGCCTGGGTTTTTGGGCTGCATGAAAGATAGTTCTCTTCTTTGCTAACATCATCAACAACAAAGGTTGTTTTTGTGCTTGCGGCTTGCCCACAGATGCCTTGTCCAAACTTTATTTTTTTGTGTTCTGTTGGTTCTCCAACAAAAGGTCCTAACACAAGAGAATTGCTCTCTGCCTCATCGACTAGATAAAAACCCACCCAATTATAATAAGGTATTCTTTCAGATAACATTTGAGAAATTAATTTTAAAATACTCATCTTATCATTATAATTTTTATCAGTAATAAGTGTTTTTATCTTATCGTATAAAATCCAAAAGTCAGCTTTTTTCTTATTGGGTGTTGTAGTACTAATGAATTTCCTTATCGCTTCTTCTATTAAAGTTTTTGGATCTATCTTATCCCTATTGAAATAAAAATAAAGTATATCTACACCAATTATTGTTCCTTTGAATGATTCTAAAAATTCGTAAGGGCTATCACCCATGAATACAGTTAAATAAACCGCATAATCTCCTCTGTCAAGTTGAAACTCTTTAGAGGATTTTGTCAGGTCATTGATGATATCGGCTTTTAAATCTTTTATAATTTCTTGCTTGTACCAAAAAGCCTTGTCAAGTTCCTTTCTTCCAACTTTTTTAAATTTTTCAACAATCTCATCATCCCTGATGCCTTTTTTTTCTTGATAAAGATTTACAAAATTTAAAGTTCTCTTGTAATCTTGCCAAAATAAATTCCACTTTTCTTTTGGATAAGTCAATATTTCAAAAAAATAATCAGTAAAATCTCTAAAAACGCTTCTCATTAATACAAAGTGCCTCCTTTTGATTTTCGGATAACTATTAAATTATATCAAAACTGACTCATAAAATAAAAAACCACCTTTTCTGAAGAAACGGGCTTCCGCCTCTTAAGGAAAGGTGGATGGTGCCGAGGGCGGGACTTGAACCCGCACGGACTAAAAGCCCATAAGATCCTGAATCTTACGCGTCTACCAATTCCGCCACCTCGGCTTATTAACTGCTATTTGTTTAAATTATACCACTACAAAGGAATTTTGTGAATACCATTGGGGATATTTAATAATGTAACTTAGCATAATTATATATTAACTAAATAAATGTTTGCACGTTACTTTTTGTGTATTAAATATTCAATTGTAAATTTATAATTCTTAAATTTAGGATTCTCTAAAAACCAAATACTTTAGAAATAAAATAAATCTAGAGTTTCTAAAAGTAATATAATACAAAAAACTTAGGGAGGTTGGATAAATTGGAATTAACGCAACTAATAAGGGAAGCGGCAAAAAATCTAGAAACACCTTTTTTAGTATTAGACACTAATTATGTAAAGGAAAATTATTACAAGCTCAAAAATTCAATCAACGATGTCGAAATTTTTTATGCGGTAAAAGCCAATTCTCATACTAGCATACTAGAAACACTAAGAGATTTAGGAGCTTCTTTTGATGTTGCATCAAAAGGGGAAATAGAAAAATTAATGAACTTGGGAATTTCTACAGATAAAATGAGTTTTGGAAATACAATAAAGAAAGAAAAAGACATAAAATTCGCATGGGATAATGGAGTAGAATATTTTGCAGTAGATTCAGAGATGGAAGTTGAAAAGATTGCAAGAAACGCCCCGGGTGCAAAAGTATACGGAAGATTGTCAATGAGTTCCAACGATTCAGATTGGCCACTTTCGGGTAAATTTGGCACTGACGTAGATCATCTAATAGAAATCCTAAAATATGCAAAAAGAAAAGGTTTAATACCATATGGGGTGTCTTTCCACGTAGGCTCGCAATCATATAACAAATACAAGTGGAAGGAAGCAATTTTGAATGCCAGTGAGGTTTTTGAAAAACTTCACAAGCAAAAGATTGATTTAAAAATGCTGAATTTAGGCGGTGGTATTCCCGTAAAACATACAAAACCAGTGCCGGACGTAGAAGAAATTGGAGAAATAATAAATGAATCGATCAAAGAGTATCTTGGATGGGTGAAAGGGTTAAGAGTTTTATCTGAGCCGGGAAGGTCTATGGTTGGTAATGCAGGGATAATTGCCTCAAGAGTTCTTTTAAGGAGTAGAAAGGGTACACAAAACTGGGTGTTTTTAGATACCGGTGTTTTTCACGGTTTAATGGAAACCGTTGAAAATTTCAGGTACGAAGTGCTGGTGGAAGGCAAAGAGTATTCCGAAACAACAACTATGACCTTAGCTGGTCCTACCTGTGACAGTGTAGATACTATCTATGATGAAATTGAATTGCCAATTAATATTGATTATAACGACATAGTATATTTTATAAATACTGGTGCTTACACCAATGAATATGCAACATCCTTTAATGGTATAGGACCAATTAAAGTATACACAGTTGAAGATTTAGAAGCTCTATTAAAAGGCGAGATTGTATTCATGGAAGAAATGCAAAGCTAATTTTGTAAATTTACCATTAAAAATAGATGCTGAAAAAGCATCTATTTTTTTAAAATCAAATCCGATGAAATTAATCCATTTTAATAAATAATTATTAAGTTTTAGTATTTATTGGAAATAATATAAATACCAAGACTAATATAACTTAAGCGAGATCTTTGTTTTATGGTCTCATTTGTTTAAATATTGGATCGAAGTTTTTAAAATAATAGACTTAAAAAAAATATCAATTCACA
>NZ_JAHC01000020.1 GCF_002924625.1 Petrotoga sibirica DSM 13575
ATACCATATGTTTTTGAAGGTGTGCTATCTTATCATATAACTCTCGTATAATGAGCTTTATAGCGCCCTTCCCCGCTCCTCGCCCATTAGGGAAAGATTCTTTTGCCCTTTCACCACGTTTCCCACCCGTTTTAGGAAGAAAAAGTAGGCAAGTTGGGTTTTATAGTTTCGTGTTTTAAAATAAGAAAGGTAATGGTATAATAGGGTTGATTGGAAAACGCTTGGGAGAGAAGAAGTGTTCATTCATAGAGGTATATATTAAGTAGTTCAGATATAAGTCCAAAATGGAGGAATATTTGAGGTACATATACTACTAAGATTGGGATGTTATACGAAGTATTGCAGATATACCGAAGTTATGCGTAATACCCCAATAAAATTGGAGAGGAAAAGTCATGAACAAAGACAATAGAATTCCTAGTATACTACGCGGTTTTACTGGTAAAGAAGAGTTAAGGAAAATTTTATCCTTTTTGGCTTTTGAAGACTGGATTACTGAAGAAGAGACAAAATCATCAGACTGGATTGTTGCCGCTCGTTCATGGAAAGAAGGAACTAATAATTTCTTCACCTTTAGTGCGCTTGCCTCTGCGACAAAAGATAATCTTGAGAGGTTATTGTCAAAAGCTAATTGGGATGTCCAACTAGAATTTGGAAAACCTTTTTTCTATGTATGTGATGGAGAAAAGAAAGCCCATTACGACCCTGGCCTGGAGGCTGAAATTGGCGGTATCAAATTCCGCCCATTTGTGATTTATCGCGAATTCCACGGCTTTATTTCAAACACCTTCGAACTAGTACAAAATTTTATCCTGTATCACGAGGCTTTTTTTGTGACTGAGAAAAATGAATATCAACGTATTGACGATGATGGGAATATACGACCAATAGTTCGTATTAAACAAGAGAATAATAATCGTCTAGTTTTAATTGACGCTCATCATTTGAAAGATTACCTGGCTGCCAATCAATGCTACCTTGTTCGTTATCATGATCATTGGCGGAGGGTCAAGGAAGACATTAGCGAACATATTAAAGGGAAATTTGCGAGTTACTCCTTGGGAGATGAATCGTCTTGTTTTGAACTTTGGCTTCGCACTGACATTCCTATGAATGGTTACCAGAGTTCATCAAGTATTCTTGGTAAGGATGTGATCTTCCCCTATTCTGAACCCGACAAGTGCCATACTTGGTTTGCTACGGGAAAGAGAGAGAAAAAATTTGCCAAATTTATCATAAGTCGTGATGAACAAGGTAATGATGTTGAATTCACATGTAACGAGGAAGAACTTAGCAACCATTATGTTGACCGTGGGACTCCGTCCTTTTTTACCCCAGTATACTTTAATCGAGAGGTTTTGATTAAATACTACCAAGAGCCGAGTCGCTATAAGGTCAGCAACTCAGGTATAGGGTGCCTTGACTTATGGCACCTTCCCATAGATATAACAGAGGAAGAGCTTGTTCACGTCTGGCTTGGATATTTAGGCCGTATTCCCTACAGGGAACAATTACATTGGCGTCAATTTAATGTTTCCCCTAGAGGAACAATTACCAGACATCGCTTTTTCCGTGATTTTATGGTAGATCTCGCTGAACCAACAGATGATCCAGTTTATTACTTTCAAGTAGCATTCGAGAAAATTCAGCTTGAAGCGAAAGCAAGATATGGTGAGGAGTTATTTCTAGACCTCGATGAGAAAGATCGACATGCTTATCAGACGTTACATTTACCTTTAACCGAGGAATGGAAGGAGTTCGATGAGTTAGTACAAGTATTAGCAAAAATTACTGTTGATTCGTTAAACGTTAGGCTTCTTTCACATGAAAGTGGTCAAAAAATTGATAAACGCTCAATTAAAGGTTCCATCGACTTGCTTGAAGTCTATTTGAGAAAAATAGGAGTTAAAGATAATACTAGGTTGCAGATTATACAGCCTCTGCGTACTGTGCAGACGATTCGATCAACTGGGGCGGCTCATCGCAAAGGTTCAAACTTTGATAAGGAGCTACAACATTTTGGATTGGTTAAGTTGTCCAATTCTGCAAAGGTAAAAAAGTTGATAATAGACCTCACAGATGCACTCTCTCTAATGTTAGAAGCAATAAGTCAAAAGGAAACATCTGAAGATGAAATTTGATAGGGCACTACGTATAAACACTTTATAAAAAGCTCAAACCGTTAACCTACAAGTCAAAAAAATATTAGTTTGTGTCATTTAGGAGAGTTAATATAAAGATGTATTTTGTAACAATATTTAATATATTATACCATCAATTGATGGTATAATATGAGTGCAGGAGTTATAAAATGGTTGAATTTTTTCTGGAATTATTGAAACAAGTTATTAATAATAATCAATTACAGCTCGTGAAAAGGGTGAAAAATACTGAGTTTCTAACCAAGATCGGATGGACTGAGCAAGACGTTCATAATTTTTTACTTAACGAATTAACAAAAGATGATTTTATATTAGATGGTGTAGAGAAAGATACTAATTTTCCTGAAGGAACTGTTTATATTTTTAAAAAACAATTGTGTGTTGAGGATGAAGTGTATCAAATTTATATAAAAATAAAATACGTTGAAAAAAAAGATTACATGGTACTTTTGTCTTTTCATGAGTCAGAGGAGGGTGAAGGAAATGTATGAATTGAAAAAACCAAAAGAAAGGTTGTTCTGTGAGCAATGTGGAAAATTGGTGAGGTATAAAACGATAAAAAAGAGAGAGAATTATAACGTTAAGAATTATCCTATTGAAGTCGAACGGACTGTTGCTATATGTGAAGAATGTGGGGCTGAGTTACTTGAACCATATTATGAGAATGAGAACTTAAAAGTGGCATACAGAAAATATGCTGAGTTGAATAATTTGGTATTACCTGAAGAAATCAAGGAAATTAGAAGTAAGTATAATGTCTCTCAAACCCTATTTGCCTTAATTTTAGGTTTAGGAGAAGCTACTATACAACGTTATGAGATGGGTTCATTACCAACTAAAGTTAATAGCGATTTGATCAAAAGAGTTTCCGAACCGGTTGAATTTTACAAGATTTTAAAAAGTAATAAAGATAATATTCCTGATATCGAGTATAAGAGGATCTTAGGAAACATTCACAGAATTCTTAAAGAATTTGAAAATAAACTTGAAGTTCAAGAACTAGAGAAAATTTTGTATATTAAACATCCTGAAATAGACATTGAAAAAATGAAGGGTTTAATAGCTGGATTATTTTATTATTCAAAAAAATATCATCATAAGGAATTTTTATACAAAACCGTCTTTTTTAAATTGCTATGGTTAGTGGAAAAAGAATCCAAAAAAAACCTTGGCAGGCAGATTGCTAATTTGAAATTCATTCATTATAATTATGGCCCAATTCCCAAAGGGGCAAAAAATGAAGAGGGCGTTCTTTTAGACTATTTGATAAAGACAAATTTAATAAGAATGAATATCGATTTTTCTAAAAAGTTTTTGAAAGAGACATATATGATCGGTTTGGTAGATCAGAGCCCTTTAAAGTATTTAGCAGATGAAGAAAGAGGGGTTGTAGAAAAGATTGTTAAAGAGTATGGAGGATTGAGTGCCAGCAAATTAGTAGAATTGGCACATAATGACGTAGATTTTAAAAATTCAAATTATGGTGAAGAGATTGTGATTTAGTGTAAATTTTTTAATGGATAACTCTGATCTATAACAATATACCACCCTATCACACAAATCCTGTACAGCGAGCTTTATAGCGCCCTTCCCCCACAGCCCGCCCTTCTAAGGAAGGGAACTGCGGTCCCTTAAACTCGGGGGAGTAAGAGGGTTCCGACCTCCATCCTGTCCATCTTAGGCCACCTACCTTACTTTGGGGGTATCATTTGAGGTGGTTTTGTTATAGAATTAAACAGGTGATTATATGGAAAGAAGAAAATATATACTAATATCATTAATTTTTTTATTTTTTTGGGTTGGAGTTATTTTGTTTTTTGGAACAAGAAATCCAGAGGAATCTTCAAATCAATCTTATTTTGTCTATAATGTTATTAAATCAATAGATAATGTATTTGATTTTTCAGATACAAAATGGTTTAGAGAGATAGAAGTATTTTTAAAGAAGTTGTGGCTTGGAGATCAATATGCTGATTCGATAGCGCTTGTTAGAAAAAGTGGGCATTTTGGAATATATTTTATACTTGGTGTGTTTTCTTGGTTGTTTGGATATTTGTATTCAAAGAGATTATTGATAGGGACTTTACTTGGAGTATCTTTACCAGCACTTATTGCTGCATTAGATGAATATTCTCAAGAGTTTGTTGGCAGAGGTTCTTTATTGAATGATGTTCTTATAGATATTTCAGGAGCTGTTTTTGCTAATATAATAATTTTGGTAATTTATGTGGTTTATAAGATTTGTAAGGAGATTTATCTAAGGTATAAATAAAACGCTATCTTTTTTTACATAGCGTTTGAGCTTACTAAATGAAAAGCATATCACCCTATCACACAAATCCTGTATAATGAATTTGGTAAAAAAGATTATTTCAATAACTCTTTTAGGTCTTCTATGGTTATTTCTAATAAATTGTCTCCTATGTAATCTATCGTCTTCTCATCTGCTTTTCTTATCTTGTCTTTTATTTCTTCAGTTAGTTGGTTACCAAATCTTTTGCTTAATATTTTAATTGCAAATTCTCTTTCTCCTTCAAGTTTTCCTTTTTCCATTCCTTCGTTCCTCAACTTTTCGGCTATCGTCATAACTATTTCACCCCTTCCAGGCATTATTTCTTTTTGTACCTTTAATATATCTTCTATCGTTATATCTTCCCTTACGTTTAGTAGGTAGATCATGCACCCTTCAAACCATTCATGTACCTGTTCTTCTGGTAGTTGGTTTATGTATGCGAATACTATTGCTAATCTTTCTTTAAATTCTTTTTCGGTCATTGCCGTTCCTGCTCTCATTGCTTCTAATGCAACTTTCGTCGCTGTTAATCCTATTATCCTTTTTTTCCTAAGGTGAGCTATCTTATCGGATAACTGCTGTATAATGAGTTTTATAGCGCCCTTCCCCCGCAGCCCCACCCGTGAGGAGAAGGATCTTTGTTAGCGCCCTTTCACCCCGCTACCCGCCCATTAGGAAAAAGTGTGTTTCCCTTTTACCCCGCAACCCACTCTTCTAAGGAAGTAGGAAAGGGCTTCGCCAGGGATAAAATACTTTATTATTAAAAATATACAAAACGTCTTCATAAGGTGTCTTTTTGGCTAGGTCTTTATGTTTTCGACTGTGAAACAAGGGCTTGGTGAATTTTGTGGAATTTTTGATGTTCTTTTAGTTTAGTAAGTGCAATGCGGCTAGTTCTCGTATTTTAAAATTTCGTTTTCTAATTCCTTAGAAATTCTAAAACCTGCTTTCTTTAATTTGTTTAAAACTTCTTCAAGAGAAGATATTATATTCTTATTTTTTGCGCTAATAATAACGCCTAACGTTCCAGTAATTTGGAGATTTAACTTGTTTGCTAATTTTCTTGCTTTCAAGTCATCCAAAATTAAAATTACATCTTCTTTTTCTAAAGCTAGAGCTATTGAACTTGCTTCTCCTAAATCAATAAACGTAGATAATAGTTTTAAATATTTTTTATCATTAACTTCTCGAACTTTTATCCATTCGGGAATCGGTTTTTCGAATTCTTTTAAAACTTCTTGCGTTATAAATATATTTCCATAAAGCTCTTTTAGTATGAACAGCATATCAATGTTGTCTAAAACAATTAGACAACTTGTGTCAGATATGTAATTAGGCATTTTTCACATCATTTCTTAATTCTTCAGCATTGTAATTAAATAGTGAGACATCGAAACGACCTAATATTTCAATAAAAGCTCTCTTGGAAAGTTCCGCTAGTTGTGCAGCTTCTCCTATGGATAACTTGCCTTCTTCATATAATTTTGAGGCTATCAACAATTTGATTTCTTTTTCATTTAAATCGATAAAATCTGGTAGATTTATAGATATGGATTTCATAAAAACACTCCTCGTAAAATATTTATACTCGCTTTTTAGAAACGTTAAATTTCATAGATAACGTTCCTATGACCCACTCCTTACCCATCTAAGGAAAGGGATTGTGACTTCGTCTGCTACCATTATTTCAATATTTCTTTTAATTCTTCTATGGTTATACTAAGAATATTTTTCTTTATTTGGTTTATGGTTTCTTCATTTGCTTTTCTGATCTTTTCTTCTAATTTTTTATCTAAATCTTTTCCAAACCTTTGGTTTAGAATCTCAATTATCAATTCTTTTCTTTCTTCAAGTTTTCCTTCCACTTTAGCTTTTTCTCTGTCTCTTTTTGCTATCTCTTCTAATGTGTTAAACATTTTTGGCACCTCCATTTCTTTTAGCTCTTCGTACCTTTCTTCTATCTCTTTGTAATCTGTCCTCTTTCTAAGCAATTCTAAGAATGCGTTTCTGTGTTTATCAAACTTTTCTTTTTCTTCTTCTGGCAACTTCGATATTATATCTTCATTTATCATCTTTAGCAACTCTTCCATTTTTTTTATCTTTACGTTTGGTTTGTCCGTTAATAAGATTACCCCTAGTGCGTTCTTCATGTTTATTATCGTTTCTTCTTTTATATTGCTTAAATTTATTAGTTCATAATTTGCTTTTATTAAGTATTCTTCCATGTTTTTTATCTCTGTTATCTTCTCTTTTACGTCCATTGGTGAAGTCCATTTCGCTTTTCCATCGTAAAAAACTATCCCTATTATGACTGGCAGTTTGAATCCTTTTTGCTCCGATTCTTTTTTGTGACTTTTTACATATCGTTCCCATATCCTTACCTTATATGCCAACATCCTGAATGCCATCAGTTGGTCAACTTTACTTTGATGTTCTAACAATAGGTATATGTATACATCTTGACCGTTTCCTTGAACCCCCTTCGGGGCGTTTCCCTTTTCTATTTTGTATAGTATGTCCGATCTTTTTATGGAGAAGTCTTTGCCTATTAGTTCAGTTTGTTCACGTTTTAAATCTGTTTCTTTTATTTGTTTTGTGATCTTTTTTGGTAGAAAGGCTTTTAGAAAGTCATAGAATACGGTTCTGTCTTCAAATAATTCTTTGAAAATCGAATCTTTTATTGGATTAGACATAAGCTTCTCCTTTTTGGTTTATTTTTTGTTATTTTTAGCACCCCCTCGCCCTGCTGCCCGCCCATAGAATTAGTGAAGTGTTTTCTTTGTTAATTTAATTATACCATATCTTTTTAAATGTGCGTTATCTTATCATATAACTTCTGTATAATGAGTTTTCTAGCGCCCTTCCCCCGCAGCCCACCCTATAAGGAAAGAGGGACTTGCGGTCCCTTAAACCCTGTTTTTCACACATAAGGAAAAAGTTCTTTGTTTGCGCCCTTCGCTCCGTTGCCCGTTTTATTGAAGACCGTTCATCTTGTAGATCGAGAGAATGCTTTTTAAATCAAAGAAGAATGTTTGGGTTGAGGGAAAAGAGTATCATTTTAAAGACATCGATTTATGATCTAACCAATTTTTTTGCACTTATTCATCGAAAAGTGTACCACCCTATCACACAAATCCTGTATAATAAATTTGAACAAAAAATTTTACAGGGGGAAACACCCCGAAGGGGGTTCAAGGAAGGTGATAGAGAAGGTACAATACAATTATATAAGATTTTTGTATTTTAACAAACACAAAAGTCAAAGAGCAATAGCAAAAGAAATGGGGATACACAGAGCGACGGTCAAAAGAGCTATCAAGAACCCAGAACAGAAGTATCATATGAACGTTGAGAGAGATAAACCAGTAAATGGAGATTTTGAAAAACGTATCAAACACTTGTTAGAATACAATTCAAACCAACCCAAGAACCAAAAGTTAACCAAAAGACGTATATACGAACTCATCTGTGAAGAAGGATACAAAGGAAGTTATTCCTCCTTCACCTATCAAGTAAGGAAGATAGAAGAGAAACTTGGTATCAATCAAAAAGAAGGATAAAAGAAGCAAAGTGGATACTTATCAACTGATCCATAAAGAAATACTGGAACTCAGTCAATGTAAGTTCATCGAAGAAAAGGCAAATCTTTTGTTCTTAGGATCACTAGGTGCAGGAAAAACACACATAAGTGTAGCGATAGGAATACAAGCATGTAAGAAAGGGAAAACAGTAAGTTTTTTCACAGCAGCCAATCTTGGGAACATTTTAGTTGAAATGCAAGAAGAACGACAACTAACAAAGTTCCAAAAAAAGTTGAGCAAAGTAGATTTACTGATAATTGATGAACTAGGATACGTGCAGTTATCCGACCAAGTTACACAACTCATGTTCCAAATATTCTCTGAAAGGTATGAAAAATGTAAAAAGTTATATAATTTTATTGTTAATTTTTGAAAGAAGAAAATTCTCTGTTCAAAAAAATTTTTAGGAGATGATTTGAGTTGCCAGTTTATTATTTGAATTTGACCCCTAAATATGAAGAAGGAATCATACATTATGAAGTACATGAAGATAATTGCACTTGGTTAAGTGGAGTTAAAGATCGTGAGAAATTGGGTAATTTTCGTGATTGTCATGGAGCCATAAAAGAAGCGCAACGCAGATATTCTGATTGGAGAATAGATGGTTGTAAACATTGTTCTCCAGAGTGCCACAGCTTGTAAAGACTAAACTAAGAACAGAGAATTTTCTTCCCTAGGAGGTTGAGGTGCGGTTAAAATATTATATAAATTGTTTTTGACTTTAAATGCTACTTCATTATTGATTGTGATTTTTTTGATAAAACAGCACTGTATAATAATAAATAAAGCTCCGAATTGGGTTTCCTATCTAATATTTATTTCATTTCCTGTTTTAATGACGGGTTCAAGCCTTCTTTGCACTCGTTTTTTAAGTACAGACAGTATTGAAGGAAATGTAAAAGATTTAGAACATGCAAATAATGCTTATTTACCTAGTTATTTAGGGTATTTTTTTGTTGCTCTAAGTGTTCCTGATGTCGAAACTCTTGTTTTTGTTTTTCTGATTTTGTTTGTATTTACTTACTTTTCACAAACTATTTATTTTAATCCTCTTTTCCTTTTGTGGAAGAGACACTTTTATTATGTAACAACAGAAAATAATATAAAAATTTTTTTAATTACAAGAAAGGTTCTCAGAAAACCAAGCGATGTACATTTTGAAAATTTAAAACGTATCAATAATTATACTTTTATAGATAATGGAGGGGCAAAAAGTGAATCATCTGATGGCTAAAATAAGAAAAAGAGGTAATGATAATAAATACAGAAAAATAACATCTGATGATAATTTTTATAAATTACCTGAGGATTTAGATAATCCAATTGAGTATTTACCAGATCACAATTTAGACGAAGATTCTTGGTTTGTTATATCTGAATTTTCAAAGAAACCATATTGCCTTGATATTCTAAAAAACAATTTTGAGTCTGTTGAGTATCTACAATTAGAAAAACTTGAAATAGATAAAATAGATTTTATTTTTTCATATCAAGATAAGAATGAATATTACTTTCAAAGAGTGTTAAGTTCTCATATTGTAAGTAAAAAGTTATTATATATTGGAGACGCATTTGAATTCAAAGAAAATACTAAATTTATAGTAATTAATGATATTCCGGATGCTATTTATTTAAAAGATCAAGATAAATTATACTTCAAAAAATTAACCTCTATTACCTCAATCTTTAAAGGGATAGAAGAATTATATAAAGAAGCAACTGAGGAAGAAACAAGAGAATTTTTAGAACAAAGCTTCATATGCCTTGATCAGGGATTTTCTTCTGAAAAGGTGAAAAAATCAAATAGAAAAAGAATTGCCTTGGCAATGGACACAATGAAAAATTTTAATAGTGATGAAAAGAAAAAAATATTTGATTACATTAAAGATTATTGCCCTAATTTAGAGAGAAAAAAAGGCGCATTTGTCGTAAAAAGCGATGAAGATTTAAAAAGTATATTGTATGGAATTGATCAAAGATATTACACAACACCTGTAAAAAATGAAAAAAGAATAGCAAATTCAATAATCCCTATTAATGAGTCATTTAAATAGGTAAAGAAGCATTCCTGTAAATAAAAAAGAAAGAATTTGAAAAAAGAACTTCCTTGTAAAATAAAAATAAAGATGTAGAGACTAATTTTCGTTTAGCGGGCACTTTTTTGGTACACTTTTCGTTTGGTAAGTGCCTGCAATAGATTATTTTTTCTCCAAATTTCTACCCTCAACAAATTTTTTAATGAATTCTCTTTTGTTAACTACCATTTTTTACTTTTTCTTTGTTTTAAAAGAGAAAATTAAATTCTTCCTTTAAAATTCTTTCTAAATTAAATTTTCCCTCTATTAATTTAGCCCAAAATTCAAATTGTAATTCATTTACATAGTCCCAATATGCTAATTTATATTTATTATCAAACATAATATTTCCTGATCTCCATTGACTTAGAGGATAAAAAAGTTGTGCATATGTAAATTCTTTCTTCAATTCAAATGAATATCTCACTATACCTTTCATTTCAAACTCTTTTTTGAAATCTTCATCTTTTATAACGTCATCAACGCTAAATAACCAATATCGCCATTCATTTTCGTTTAATTTTTTTAATTCATTCATCATAATTGTTTCTGTAACTATTCCAAAACTTCTATTTACTCTTTTTAACAATTTTTTAAAATTTTTCTTTTTCATTACTGCTAATCCTTTCGTATGATATGTATGTTGTGAATCTTCAAAAGGAAATTACTCCTTTTCACATTTTCTAATATATTTTGTGTTTTTCCTGAAAGTATGGGTATCGTTAATTACGATAATTCTTAACAATTCTTCGGTTTTCACCGATGGACATATGACTGATTAGCTTACATAATCAAGTATTTAATCATTTCAAATATTCTGATTCGAGCAGTCAAACTATTTCCAGTAATGTTCGGCGAATAAAAGAAGTCGACGAAGGAAATTTGGGCAAAAACTTTTATCTGTTATTAGTAGAAGTAGCTCAGTCATAAATATTACACATGGGGCATTTCCAATTGGTTCCATTTGGGCGTTGAGGGTGATACTTATTGTCGAGTTTATCTTTCCCACCAAAATCGTGATAATTTCCGCATTCTTTCTCAAACGCCATTTTTGGAGAAGTTGCATAGCTAAATTTAAAGTGAGTATATCAATTCGAGTTTTTGCCTTCCCACTGTTTTAGTCTTTCGTTTATATCATCATCCGAACGACCCACATAGCGTACATAAAATGTGTTATTTTGAGTATATCCCAACCCGTAGTTGCCAGGGGATTTCCTAGTAACTACCTCATCAACTTTTTCTGTTGTAAGCTCATAAGAGCCATCCATACTTAAAGTTGCCATTTCAAAAACCTCCTTTCAAAAATTCTCCCCAGTCAAGATTTGACCAACTAAGCGAGGGAATAAGAGGCACTTGCGGTACGGGCGGAACTGGGGGAAAAGTCGGAAGAGGTAGGACGGGTTTAACCTTCGGCACAAGCAAGACTGGTCCTCATATTGCTCCATGCGAAAATGCTACGGCATAACGTTCTTTATCACTAAAGAAACCTCGATCTAACCTTCTAAGATAATATCCATAGTAATTAAAAATCTCGTCTCCTCTTGCAATTGGAGGTGTACCATAGATATTGTAAATTACCTCTTTCTTTAACCATCTGACAGTTTGGCTCTCTTGATTATAAATTGGCTCCATTTTATCCGACCTCCTCAACTATTCCGCACCCATTAGGAAAAGGTGAAGAGCTTCGTTTACTACCATTACTTCAATAACCCTTTTAGTTCTTCTATGGTAATTTCTAACAAGTTATCTTCTATGTAGTCTATCGTCTTCTCATCTGCTTTTCTTATCTTGTCTTTTATTTCTTCAGTTAGTTGGTTACCAAATCTTTTGCTTAATATTTTAATTGCAAATTCTCTTTCTCCTTCAAGTTTTCCTTTTTCCATTCCTTCGTTCCTCAACTTTTCGGCTATCGTCATAACTATTTCACCCCTTCCAGGCATTATTTCTTTTTGTACCTTTAATATATCTTCTATCGTTATATCTTCCCTTACGTTTAGTAGGTAGATCATGCACCCTTCAAACCAATCTTGTACCTGTTCTTCTGGTAGTTGGTTTATGTATGCGAATACTATTGCTAATCTTTCTTTAAATTCTTTTTCGGTCATTGCAGTTCCTGCTCTCATTGCTTCTAATGCAACTTTCGTCGCTGTTAATCCTATTATCCTTTTTTTCCCTTTGATTGAGAAGTCACATATTTCATAACGGTATGTAAGTAAGTATGTTTTTAGTTCGTCTGATAAATCTTCTATCCCTTGTACCATATTTGATAAGTTCGTTTCTACGTTCCAGACTTCTCTTCCATGGTATATTACCATCGGTATTATTATTGGTACCTTTTTTGTTTTGGGATCGTATTTTTCTTCCCATATGTTCGTAATGTATCTCAACAGTTGAAAGATTACTTTACTTTCAATGTAGCTTTTGTGTTCCATCAAAATGTATATGTATCCATCTTGTCCATTTATCTTTGTTTTGTGAACATAATTATATCATATGTTTTTGAAGGTGAGCTATTTTATTATCCAACTCTCGCATAATAAGTTTTATAGCGCCCTTCCCCCGCTGCCCACCCATGTGGAAGAGGGACCTGCGGTCCCTTTCCCCGCTTTTCAACCATAAGGAAAGGGGTCTGTTCCTTTTTACCCCGCGGCCCACCCGTGAGGAAAAGTATCTTTATTAGCGCCCTTTTTTACCACGCTGCCCACCCATGTGGAAGAGGGACCTGCGGTCCCTTAGACCCTGTTTTTTCCACATAAGGGAAAAGGTTTTTTGCTCTTTTACTCTGCAACTTGCCCGTTTGAGGAAAGTGGAAATAGTTTAGCTTTCCTGCCCACCATTCCAGGAAGAGTAAGCGAAACAAAATCGGCTTATAAGAGGTTTCGTGCGTGCGTGTTAGAAAATGAGAAAGGCAATGGTATAATAAGGATGATAGGGAAACGCTTGAGGGAGTAGTGGCCAAGTTGAAGGGATGTTCTACATTAATCTTGAAGGCTTACCGGTAGGAAAGGAACCAATGATCTTTTACACAGCGGTATTTAAAATAGGCAACGAAGAGTTTGCAATGAGTAAAATCGAAAAGCTGAATGATGTGGATCTTGTAAGGAAGTTGGATAGAATTCGCGATGTATTTCTTAAAATTGGAGGGAATTTTTGAGGATACCTCATCAATTTTTTTCGATGAATTTTTCTATGTTTTTAATGAATTGTCTAATGTCATCCAAATTTTCTGTTATTATATCGTATAGCTCTTCTTGAGAGATCATGTGATACAGAGGGACCAATCTATTTCGATAACCCGCCATTTGACTTAATTTCTGGCTTAAATGCTTGTTTATAATATCTTTTTCTCCAAGCCCCAAAGCAATAGCTTTATATTCCGTAGACATATCTATGTTACCTGTCTTAGCTAATATATGCCTTCCAATATCAAAGATTGCTTCTAAAGACCTTCGGAGAAAGCTTTCAGCGGCTGCAGGGTTTCTTCTATCTCGTAGAAATTCTTCTTTTGATAAGTGAGACAGTATTTCTAACTGAATTAGATAGTCATTGATAAGAATCAATCTATCTCTAATAAGTTCTTTATTTATCATTTTTCATTTCTCTCCATATTTTTCTAATACTTCTTTATGGTATAAATCGAGTACATATTTAAAATCCGCAGCACGCCTTAATACCATCATTTCATATTCATCTTTGAAACTTTCTGATTCACTATATACGCATATGCCTTTTAGAGCTTCAGTTTGGAATACAGAATGAGTTTCTTGTGAAAAAACCAGATCCAATTTGTAAGGTTTGAATAATTCTTCTAATTCATTGTATATATTGGCATAAAGTTTGTATCTATGCTTTATACTATCCAAATCAAACAAAAAAACTATTCCCACATCTATGTCGGTGAGGGGATCATCTATTTTTATATCGTTATCTCCATTGTTTTTTAGTAACTGATAAGCCTTTTCTTTCTGCGAACCAAACAAATAGACTAACCCTATTTTATATTTTTTACACAAATCTTTTAGGAATTCTAATTTGTTCTGAACCATGTTGTTCACCTGCTTAATTCTTTTGTATTTAAATCTTATACTGTCTTGGGAAACTTTAAAAAGATAGATGCAGCGCCCTTTCACCC